>JAQTXY010000069.1 GCA_028688535.1 Methanothrix sp.
CATGGCTTGTACCTGGGAAAAGTCTCCTTTTCCAGGATGAGTGTATTTAATCCCTGCAAAGCCGCTGCTCGGGCGGCCGTTGATCCGGCCGGACCGCCACCTGCTACGATCAGATCGTACATTGCAGATGGTATATTGTATGATGAGACTATATTACTTTCTATTGTACAAATCAAGCAAAATTGTTTACAATTAAATTATTATGATTAACCAGTTTTAAATAATGTGCTATAAATCCGAGTGGTAGAAGCAACAACTCTGAGCGTTGGCAGCGTTCCTCTCTACCAAGCCTTCATCGAGGCTATAAGAAAATAAGGTGCGGGTGTGGATATGCCTGAGGATGACCTCTTTCGGGCCACTGAAAGCCTGGCAAAACTGGGAACAAACTTAATGGCTATTCATACGGGAATAAACAGTATCTGCGTCGAGCGGCTGCGACGTCAGGGCGGACGCTTTGGTGGCGTTTGCAGCCGGGGCGGTGCCTTCATGATCGGCTGGATGCTTCATAACGGCAAAGAAAATATAGATCTCGCTCGCTAGCCGAAGAATAGGCTATAGCCGAACTGAAGGAAGCTGGTGCTGGAGAGAAGGGCCTTTATTTTGGCATTTGCCAGCCAGCTTTTTCCCTCAAAGCGAATTTGGCCTAAATCAGCCTGTTTCTTAAAAGCAGCTATTCGATCCTTAGATTTTCCTACCTCATTCAAGGCGCTTTGTGTGGTGGTTACTATGATTGATGGGTCGCTAATACCACCCTCAACGGTTTTCTCGATCCGTCCGCTCACGATATCCATACCCACGCGAAATTCGCTACCATTTTCTCTGATCACGATTATGTTAACCTTCTCGCTGCCGACCATGCTCTTGAGGACTGTGGGAACATTATTGATCTGCTTATTATACGTATCAACATATTTTTGTGTAGTCGGCAGGTCAAATGAAAACCCATCTACCAAGGAGATAGAGAGCATCATCAGAACTACTAAAGAGAGAATCGTTTGTCTTCTTACAGGCATCTGCATAATTTATACATTCCTTTGATTAGATATATATCTTATCACTACAGAATCCTTTAAGTACAATCTTTTCAAATAGTAGCCTATGGATGTCCTGGTGCTCTGTATTGACCGTGACAATGATTTAGGCCGCAAGGGCGGAGTCATAAGTCCGGTTGTGGGCAGGCAGGCCAATATTGATGCTGCCCTCAAGCTGGGCTTGGCCGATCCGGAGGATTCGGATGTCAATACCATCTTCGGAGGCATAAAGGTGCTGGATGAGCTTGCCCTCTCCGGCAAGACTGTAGAGATCGCCTCCCTGGCAGGCGACCTGAAGGTAGGATTGGTTTCTGACAGCAAGCTTGCCGCGCAGTTGGAAATGTTGCTGGAGCGCCTGCATCCTGACGGAGTGATCGTTGTCTCAGACGGAGCCGAGGACGAAGCCATTTTGCCTATCATTCATTCTCGTGTCAAAGTGAACGGGGTACGTCGAGTGCTGATCAAACAAAGTCCCAACCTGGAGAGCACTTACTATCTTCTCAAGCAGGTCTTTAACGATCCCAAGATCAGCCATACCGTCTTTATTCCTCCTGCTTTAGCTCTGCTTATGTTTGCTATCTTTAGCTTGCTCGGCTACCCAAACGGCGCTGTAGTAGCCATTACCGGTGCAGTGGGCCTTTATCTGCTATTTCGGGGCCTGGGATTGGACGATTCCATGGAAGAGGCCAAGCAGACTTTAAGAAAATCCCTTTATGCAGGTAAAATCGCATTTATAACCTATATTTTGGCGGCCATGTTAGTGGTCATCGCCACGGTAAGAGGATTTGCCTATTCCTGGCAGTATTACCATGAACCCATATCACCCGGAATCTTCATTCTGGTGATGATTTACCTTCATGAGAGCATCTGGTGGTATGTTGTAGCCGCCCTGTGTGTGGATTTGGGAAAGATTATGGATATGTACCTGGAGGGTTTGAGAGATGCTCGCACCATCTCCTATCTCTTTTTCCTGCTGGCAACTGGTCTTATCATCTGGTCTGCAACCGGCTTCATCCTGGCCAGCAATACGGACCTGAAATTCGGCATCGGTATGGTGGAATCTGTGCAAAATCTGGCCATATCAGCTATCGTCGCTATCCTCATAACCGTAATAGGGGTCAATGTATCCAAGCGTATTGCCGGAGACACACAAGAGCCGCTTGTTAAGTGATGGAAAATAAGGTAAAAAGCAATGCTGCGAATTAATGCCTCTGGTGAGAGATGTCTTTGCGACTTTACCTTTGATTTTTTTTGGCAGCATAACGGCTCAAGACTAGACATGGATCAGACGGTAAGCGGCATCAGCTTTCGCAGAATGGTGCAGGGCCTGCGCCAAGGTGAGACGGTTGAGATCATGGGCGATGCAGGCAGCCGCCTGGGATCGAGTCTGGGTGTCGACCTTCTGCGACTGGGTGGAAAGGGCGGGCCTGTAGAGGGGACGGGCAAGATAATCGTGGACGGCAATGTGGGTAGCCACATGGGTATCTCCATGCTGCGAGGAGCAATCTATGTCTCAGGGGAGATAAAATCCCCTCTGGGAAATGTTGTGCAGGTACAATCCGATATGACCGGCTACCGAATGTTTGTATCAGCTACGGAAATATTGGAAAAAGGCCTGACCGTTCTAGAGCCAAATACTGCCGATAAAAATGGTCTGACCATTTGTGACGGCATTTTGAGGGATACTCTGGGAGCTAGAAATCCCACAGATAAAACCATCCGCCTGCAAGCTGATGCGGGAATGAGTACCGGAATACTCATGCGCTCCGGCCTAATTGTGGTTTTGGGGGATGCTGGCCAAAATACGGGGGTACTCATGCAGGGTGGCAGAATTGTGGTCCGAGGCAGATGCGGAGACTTCACGGGAGCGGAGATGCGTCGCGGCGAGATCCTGGTGGAGGGTGATGCGGGAAGCTTCACATGTGCTCACATGAGGGGGGGAGCGGTCTATGCTAGAGAGGGAAAGCCGCTGCCGCCTGTTTGCGTACAAATGCCAACATCCCAGGAGCTGTCAGCTATTGCCCAAGCTCTGAAGATTCCAATGCTACATGCCATGATGTATCGCAAAATGAGCCTGCCAAATGATGATAAAATAAGATAACAAAGAGCCTTCGCTCTTGTTATTTCTACGGCCTGAGCTTCTCAATGGCCAGGTCGCCATCAACCCCTATCACTATAGAGAATATCCACTCACTGAGCTTGGCGCAATGCTCAGGAATGCACTCTTCGATGCAGCCAGCGCAAGGTTCAAAGGCGTCAAGAGCCAGTAGTGGATCGAAACGCCTGCCGCGAGGCTTAACTGTGCAACTGAGTCGATAGGTCCTGATGCCTTCTGCCGACTCAACCTCTCTGGTGATGAGATTATCTTTAAGGAGCTTGGCCACGATGCGGGAGCATTTTCGAGAATCGATCTTCAAAACCTTCCATAGATCGCTTTGCAAGGCTCCTTCAGGACGCGACTTTATATACTCCAGCGCCTCCTCAGCAGACATTTCCTACCTCTCTAGTCATCTTCATTCAATTGGACTTATGAGAATAATATTGTTGCCACGCAGGATAACTGATCCTAAAGAGCGAGTCTTCTCGCCGCCTATCAGCTCCACGGTCTCCTGGAGGTGAAGGTTCAAGTATTCATCCACACTGTTGAGAATTCCTTCCAGAACATAGCGAGGTGAACCCTTCATCTCCACCTGAATCTTGCTGCCTACCAGACTCTGTACCTTTTTAGTTGGGAACATAAATCAGACTCCTCTGTAATTTGAATGTTTAATCAATTTGCGCGATAGAATTGAGCGCAACCTTCAAGCGGAAATCACGCCTTTTACGCCCGCTACGTTCTTCATGAGTTCTTTCTCGATGAAATTTTTAAGCGTCATCTGAGAGAAAGGACAGCCTGCACAGTGCCCTTGCAGTTTTACCTTGACTATTCCATCCACTATATCGACGAGCTGAACATCTCCACCGTCTACGCGAAGGCCTTCCCTGATCTTTTCCAGAGCGAACTCGACGTCATCCTTGAGGTTTTCCATGAATATTTCAGTCTCCTTTTACCTTTATAGATGTGACTTTGTGACCAATGATCGTGTACCTAATCCCTTTTAAAGCTTCCTCGAGCTGCTTTATGATCTTTTCGCACTTGTCGGAGCCGACGACTGTGTTGACCATAACTCCCGGCTCAGAGTGGTCCCGGATCGCTTTCAATGCCATATCAAGGTTCTCGCTCAGTCGAAAGGTCTTCCAGGTATTTGGCGCCATTCCTTGATACTCTACAAGGTAAAATCCGGTAATACCCAGCTCTGTTAAGGTATTTATGACTCGAACCAGATGCTCGTGATCCACAAAAATCTTGACCATTGTCTTCATAGAGTTCCCCTATATCTATTGTACAATCAGACCTTAAATAACTTCGCGATTTTGACCGGATATTTTTTTATCCTACTACAGCTAACCTGTTCCCATCATGGCCATGAGAGATATCAGAGATGTGCTGGACAGCATGGGAATACATGAAGAAGATATCGTATCCGCGGCAATGCAGCTTTACTTTCCTCATCCCGGTGTAGAGACTCGCGAAAAGGCGGAAGCCGTGTTTTTGCGGGAATTGGCTCTTGCCTTATCCGATCCCAATCTTGCGCTCCTTATTTACGCCGGTGTTCTGCTGGAGTCGGAGGGAGAGAGATGCAATCTTCCCAATCTGCGGTCCGACGACTATGAAAACGATCTGACCTGTCTTATCGCGGATGAGGTCTTGGGTCTTTCTATCGCCAAATATGTGGGTGGCTACAAAGGGCTTTTCGATTACGTTCGCTACGACAAGGCCAAGCCGGGAATTCTCTCCCGCCTGGGCCCCTTCATGGATGATGTAGTTGCCGGGCTCATCGGGGGAGTGTCCGCCAATATGTATACCCGGGCGTCTCTGTCCGAAGGGAGCCAAGATTGAAAGACCTGCTCTTTGCTCTTAAATCAGGATTTGGCTGGCTGTCCACTATACCGGTAGGCATCTCCATGGAAGGCATCGAGGCCCTGATGAGGCATGTCTATGTATTTCCTCTGGTGGGCCTGGTTTTGGGTGCCATTTTGGGCGCTGTGGCCTATCTGGGGGCCCAAGTGCTATCTGCCAATCTGGTGGCCATCGTGGTGATAGTTGCCATCTACAAACTCTGCGGCATAAATCATATTGACGGGCTGGCTGATTTTGGGGATGGGGTAATTGCTCATGGCCCTCGTGAAAAAAAAATCGCCGCCATGAAGGATGTCTCCCTGGGCACGGGGGGTGCTGTTTTTATGGCCGTAATCCTTCTGGCCGCATTCGCGACTCTATCGGACACACCCCGCGCTCTTCTGCCACTGGCTCTGCTGGTGGCTGAGGTCTCAGCCAAAGAGGCCATGATCTGCTTTGCAGCCTTTTCAACTTCTCTGCAGAAGGGCTTTGGCCAGATCATGATTGAGCGGACTGGGGCGGGGCAGTTTCTCCTGGGCCTGGCCATATCTGCCATTTTATGCGCGGCGGTTTTGGGTCCACTGGGCCTGGCGGCTCTGGTCGCAGCTCAAGCGGCAGCCTTTTATCTGGTTCTTGTGGCAAAATGGAATTTTGGAGGAGCCACAGGGGACGGGATAGGCGCAACCAACGAGATCGCCAGAGTGGTTGCCCTGGCGACGGCTCTGACTTTAGGGGGTGTTCTTCCCTGGATGCTCTGGTGATGGCCGGGGGTCGCGGGTCGCGGCTTCGTATGGGGGAAAAGCCGCTGGTGACTCTCTTTGGCAGGCCGCTCATTGATTATGTGGCCTTGGCTCTCGAGGACAGCTTCGTTGACAGGATCTTTGTAGCCACCACAGAAAATGTGCCCCGCACACGGGAGTGGGCCGTGCAAAGAGGGCTTCATGTAGTGGAGACCGGTGGTTATGGCTATGTGGCGGACATGATTGAGGCCGTGAAGAAGGCAGATGTTAAGGATCCTGTAATGATCATCATGGCCGACCTTCCTCTGGTCACCTCGGATTTGATTGACGATATCATTGAGGTTTATGAGGATCGGCCTGAGCCGGCTCTCTCCACTCATACACCCCTAGATCTGCACAGTCGTTTGGGCCGAAGGCCTGATTCCCTCTTCAATTACCAGGGCCGGCTCATCGTTCCGGCAGGCATAAATGTGCTGGATGGCTCCGAGATAGAACGAGAGCAGGAGGACTTTCACCTCATATTGGAGCGAATTGAGCTTGCGGTGAATGTAAATGTGGCCGGGGACCTCATGCTCTGCGAGAGAATAATGCAAGGTGATTTCCTTTGAATAATTCTATAACCATTAACGGCGAGAAATTGTCCATCGATGACCTTCTGCTGCTTTCCGGAGCAGATGAGATCAAGGATCCTGGTCAGATCAAGAACTACATCCTGCTGGTGGCCAGGGCTCTGAGAAATCCCATGAGGCTGCCGTGGCTGCTCAAGGATATCTTCAGCCTCTGCATCCAGGAGGAGGACCAGAGGGACATGAGGCTCTGCCTGATCCGGGTGCAGGTGGAGGCGGAGCTGAAGATGAACCAGGATATTCAGAGGTATCAGCAGAGGCGCTATGTGGCCCAGGTGATCGAGATCCTGCTCTTCAATGAGCTATTGCTGGCGCCGCGCGAGCCGGTGGAAGAGGGAGAGGTGGAGTAGGGCGGTAGAACTTTTTTTTCTTGTTGATGGTTTGCCCACATCAATGTATTGAGCGATAGTTTAATAAGAAAAATGATCGTTCAATATATTAAATGAAGCTCTTGAACAAATGCGTTGGGTTCAAAGTGATGGAGTTCTTCCTCACTCACCCCTCGGTGGAAATTCATCTCAATGAGCTGGCCAGGAGGCTGGAGATCAGTCCGGCCAGCGTCAAGACTCACTGCGATGAACTCTCGAAAGATAAAATAATCGCTGAAAAGCAGACCGGCAACCTCAGGCTCTTCAGACTTAATCGAGAGGATTTTGGGGTAAGGGCGATGATAAGGGCTTATCACCTCCTTTTGCTAAAGAAGCTGGGAATTGAAGATATTGCGCAAGGTTGCATCTCTCTGGCGATTTATGGCAGCATGGCTTCCGGAAACCTGGATGAGAGGAGCGACCTGGATATCCTGGTAATAGGTGACGAGATGGATTCTGATCGCGATGGTGTTTTGAAATTGGAGGAGAGGCTGGGACGAGAAGTTCAGCTAACTGTCCTGCCATTCTTTCAGTGGGAAAAGATGAAGAGAGAAGGCGATAAATTCTCAGAGTCCGTTCTAAGAAATCACGTTCTTGTAAAGGGTGCTGAGCTATGAATATGGAGCGTTGTCTGCAAGAGGGACTGATCAAGAGAGACCAGACGGCAATGGATCGAGTGGAAAACTCCTTCAAGATTGCAGAGAGATTTCTTCGATCGGCAGAAAAGAATCGCGAGATTGAGGAGAACGAGATGGCGGAGATCGCCGCTTATAATTCTGCTTTTCATTCCGCCAGAGGGCTATTATTTGCTAAAGGCTACGTGGAGAGAAGCCACTACTGCCTGGGCGTCGCTTTGAAATGCCTTTACGAAGGGGAAATTCTCGATCAGGTCAAAGTATTTGACAAGATCAGGGTCTCTCGGCATAATGTACAGTACGGCGGGGCTCGGGTGGGCAGTGAAGAGGCGGATTTTGTAATCGAGTTTGCCGGGGAGTTTCTGAAAGTCGGCCGGTCGGAGCTGACAAAATCGATGTAAGATGTGAAGCATCTTTCTGAGATCTTGAAGCAGTCATAGTTGTGTAGTGAAGAGATGTTTTCAGGGGCTTGGACAATGTGAATGTCCCTCCATTTAGACGTAAAGCACTAATTCACTATGGTGGAACTCAATTGGATTCTTGATCCTTTTTGGGATATTCGTCTGAGGTTGCAGTCGTTATTATGGGCTCTACAAAATATCCTAATTCGTTTTTTAGATAGTTGAAATCATCTTGATCTTTTTTTGTCCAATTATCTTGGAAATAATAAATTGCATCCATTG
>JAQTXY010000070.1 GCA_028688535.1 Methanothrix sp.
CGGCATAATCGGAGCCCCCGATCTTCCCGCCTATCATGCCACCAAAGCCGCCAACCGGGTCATGGCTAAGATCGATGCCTTGCTTTACGCTAAGGACAATATTCGCGTCAACTCCGTTCATCCCGGATTCATCTGGACGCCTCTTGTAGAAAACTTCCTCAAGGAGCAGGGTATGAAGTCAGGACTGAGCGTCGAAGTGCTGAAAAAGCAGCTCGACTCCAAGCATCCCATAGGTCACATAGGCGAGCCGGACGATATCGCCTATGGTGTACTCTACCTGGTGTCGGATGAAGCCAAATTTGTGACAGGGAGTGAGCTGATCATCGATGGCGGTTACACCGCCACCTGATCTCTTTTATTTCCAGCCTGGCAAGGGCTCCTGGGCTTTGCCGCGCGTTTTCGCTGGCTTTGCGGACACCAGTGGGGCCGGATGCCGTTCGGCTGGATGCGTTTGCGGTCGAGAAGGATCGTGTGGCCGCTCGTGTCGGTCCAAAGCCCTATTGACCAAATTGATAGAAGAAGCCGCCAAAGAAAAAGACCAGATCGGGCGTCATGCGGTCCTCCTCCTGCAAGGCCTCCAGCTCCTGTCTGGCCAGCTCCTCAGGCTTGCGAGAGATGGCGGTACGCTCGTAAAGCATGCCCTGGATCTTCTTTCTCAAGGTCCGCACGCTCCAGCGCTCCACTCTGGCCATCTCGGCATAGAACTGGCGCTGCAAAGGATCCTTCTGATAGATGATCTCAATGAAATGGGACCACGACAACAGTCCAGACAGTGTCTGGACTATCTTAGAATCGTCGAAAACCTCGGCAAAGCGGATCATGTGAAACACATTGCTGCGACGAAAGCCTTTCCCGTACTCCGCAGTCAGCCTCTCGCTCACCAAATCGACCACCTTCGCTCCATACTCGGCCCAGTCCTCGGCTGGCAAGTCCTCGACCTCTGACTAGATCATCTCCTCCAGGAGCTTCATATTGTGATGATAGCTCCGGAGAGGACGTGCTCTTCAGGTACCTTCAATTCGTAGACTTTGTCACCCACAGACAACTGGTAGGCACTCATGGGCTTGGTATCGAAATTCGTGCCACCGACAATGCTTCCTTCTGTGGAGTAAGGAAGCACCAGGGTGAACCGGCCACTGGCGTCGCTGGTGTTGGACTGCTGGTATAGGAAAGCCCGGTTCTGATTGGTCATTATGGGAACTGTGGCTACAACTTTAATTCCCGGCAGTGCATTTCCGCTTATCACCGCGCCCGGCACATGCTCGAAGATCTTAACGAACTTCTGACCATTGCTGGTTGCAGCAGTCTCGGACTCATGCACCAGCCGGTAATGTTGCAGGGCATTGAGCGGGAAGGCAGGGTTAGCAGGGCTCATGGCAGCGATCTCGGCAATATCTCCACCTCTTCGGCTCTCATTGATGAACGCTTCCAGCTCAGTGCGATTCTTGGTGATCTTGGGCGCCTCGGTGAGCACAGGAACCGTAACTCCATTTCCTGCATCCCTGGCGCGATAGGCCAGTCCCACACCCATATCTCCAGCGGTCTCAGTTCCGTCGAAGAAGTACATGCGAGCCGCCATGGACTTGAAATAGGACTCGCGCCAGATCTGCACCGGAACCCACTGTTCTCCTTGCTGCTGGTAGACCCCGCCCGTGTATTTTATAAAGGGAAGAGAGCTCCAGGCCGCTATGGCATGGAACTTGCTTACTGCCATGAGCTGATCGATCATCACATACTTGGTATTCATGTACTTTGAGCGGTTTAGATCAAGAGCTGCCAGTACTTTTTCTGCCTGGCTCTCATTTTCAGCTAAGAAGAAGGGCGAGGAGCCAGCAACATTCTTGGTGACGCTGCCAATTCCCTGCTGGAAGGGATTAGCATTAGGAATCCTGTGGCCTATGTTTTCGATGAGGTGTCCATAATCCCACCAGGACATAATACCGTAAGCCGCATCCGGGTAGGCATACTTGTCGCCGACGGGCCGCTCATATTTATCATAGAGATCCATACCGGGGCTTGGCGTATTGTTCTGCAGCCATGCCGTTGAGGTCAGCCAATCAGAATTCGGGCCGACGGTACTTTGAGCGTATACTATACTCCAGCTAAGGCTGGGCAAGATAATAAATGAAAAAATCAAGATTGCCGCTAGGATGATCTTGAGATTGGAGGTGATCAGCTTGGCCGGGTCCTTGATCTCATCCAGGTCCAGATACGTGATGCCGAACCTCTGTAGTAGCCACGTTACTAAAAAGCCGGTGAGAACGACTACATTTATCGCGTAATAATAGGTGAATCTATTCTGAGCGAGAGCCATGATGAGGATTACCAAAGACCAGGTTAAGATCAGTATTTCAGCGGGCTTTTGGAACTTGACATTTCTGGTGATGAGCAAGATCAGCGCTATCAGGGCAAATGTGAAAGTGGTAAACAGGATAGCAAGAATCTCGGGCAGGTGGAAGAGAGCTGTAGGATCGGGACTGTAGCCTATGCCTGGAAACGATGTGAGGACACTGCCAAAGGAGAACTGTCCCCCATCGGAGAACAATGCGGCGGCCTCACTAATTGTTGCGGCGCCACCCGTCTTCTGCTGGAATATGGCAAGTCCCGCCAGGAGCGGCTTGGTGAACTGAGGAAGGGCAAAGTAAAGTATGGTCGTGCCTATAGTCGCCAATCCCACTAATGCGCCCGGATAGTAGTAGCTCTCGAATCCCTTTTCTCTGATAAACCAGGACAGGACGGAGAAGAAGATGACGGCTACCACTCCCAGGAGAAGTATAGTGGGCTGGAAGAGACTGTAGAGGTAATGGTTGAAACCGTAATAGGAATCGACAAATGGAAGCACCAGCAGCGTGGCCACGAGAAATGTTATCGCGCCGGAAAGCCCCAGATATTCCACGTTCTTTCTGCGTATGTGGTCAAAGATGCTCTGTAGCATGATAAAGAGCAGAATTATTCCCTCAAAGAGAAATCCGGATGACCAGGCATCTATGTAGAGGCCGAGGGATACTCCCGCGAGAGCAGAATAGAGAAGTGGCGTTCTAAAAGCGGACCAGTTCCTCTGCACAGCCGAAAAGCTCATGCTCTTGCCTGAGCGAAGAGCAAGGAGCAGGAACATCATAGTGAGGCTGCTAAACAGGATCTCTGCCGCGTGGTGATCTGTAAAACCCAGGGTGGTGCGGCTTAAGACCTGACCGGGAAGCACGGCTATGATCAAAGCCGAGACCAGGCCGCAGCTTTTGCCGTATAGCTCCTTTCCTATGAAGTAGACGGGGAAGACCAGTAGTGCGCCGAGAACGGCTGGCAAGAATGCACCCACCACCTCAACGAGATGATTGCTGGGAGATCCCAGTCCGAATATGTAGGAGAATATGGTTATGGCCCAGCTCAAGAAAGGACCAAAGTGCAGCGGTGTTCCATGCGGGAAATAGGTCATGGGATCAAACCATAATCTCTGCAGATTGATCACAGTGCCTTTGGCCAGCATCATATGATACCAGGCATCGGTCTCACTGCTGAAGATTACGCTGCTCCCCGAGAAGACCCGATCCCAGGGAATAATGGCGCGCAGATAAAATGAAAAAAGCGCCGCCACAATCAATCCTGTGTATAAAATAAAATCGCTACTCTGCCGAATACCGACCTTGGCCTTTTTTTCCGAGGAGACGGACGAAGCCTCCCGCGGCTTTACCTTCGCCGTGGTTTTTTTGCCACTGTCACCCTTATCTAAAGATCTCTTAGGCATTAAGCCAAGAGACCGTTCTATCCTCATAAATGTTTTGAATCGTGTAAGGCATGCTCGCGATATATGCGATTCTTTTTCGAGATAATTTGGCCTGCCGCTCGTTTTTGCATTATCGTGGGGTGCTTTTGTCTTTGCCTGCCGTAACTCTCGTCCTGCATTTTTTTGCGCCTTGTCGCGGCAACTTTGCGCCCTCAGCATATCTTTATGCTGAGGTTGGCAGCGGCAGAAAATGACACATCCAACAGCGAGGTTTTTCCAGTCTACAGATATAAATTTTATCTCAATGCTATATTGGGATCGATCTGTCGGATTTAGAGATCTGGCGAAGGACGACACGAATATAGATTTCATTGGCCCTTTAGGGTTTTGCACTTCCGTTGCCCTACTTCCGGGATATCTGGTGTAAGAAAAGGAACTGGTCTTTCTGCCCGACTTAAATACGGATAACGAGCACGACGCATCGTAGCCACAGAATGTGAAACGGAGCTGGAGAGTGCGGTAAGTGCAAAGGCGGATGTAGTTGTGATCCTTGGGGCATGGCCATGCTCAAGATCGGCGTCAAGCCTGATGAGATGAAGGTTTTTCTGAGCAAAATGAAATTCAAGAAGCTCATGGGTGTATGTTTCAGGGCCATATTTAAGCAGGCAAGAAGGTGTCAGGCCATCATTCGTTGGCTGTAGCCTTTAAGGTTGCGGTCTTGCCTTTTCTATTGCAGCCTTGGCACCATCGAAAACGTCTCAGGCTACACCAAAACAGGAAGATACTCAATATCGTGGGCATACTTAAGATACTGATCCGACAAAGTCGCTATCAACTGGCTACACCATTCATCCAGCATTCGGCCAAGAGTGCAATTTATATCAACATATTGAGCATGTTCGGAGATGCAGCCTCCATACCACAAACAGGATTGCAAGGGCAATGAGAATCTTGAGAGCCAAAAGATATTCATTTGCCCCAGCTATGTTAAAGCCTGAAAGAAAATCGCCATCAATACCTACTGTTGAAATGACACCACCTTACTAATATGTGCGGTACATAAATAAATCATTTTCGGTTCATCGGGCATTGGAAGAGATCAAAAGCATGAGAGAAGACATCCAACCAGGATACGGAATGACTCTTAGAAAAGTGCAATCAGATATCAGAGCCATAAAAGAACGGTTAGGGATGCATTGAGCTTTCCACCAAGCTGTGAAGAAGCCAGGGCGAAAAGCTGGTGGCCGTTCTGGAGGAAAGATTCGTCCATGGATGGCGAACCAGTTAGCAAGAATCAAAAGAAGCATTTGACAAACGGATTCATACCTAATCTCAAGGACAAGATAGTCACAATCCGCCTGGTCTTTGGAGGCCAGCCTATCACCGGCACCCTGGAGAGATATAACCCCTATGAGATTCTCATCCAGACGGCCAAGGGCCCGCTCCTCGTCTTTAAGCACTCCATAGCCACGATGGAACCCTTAGAGTCAAGATGATAATCACAGGTTTCGTTTTCGATGTCTAGCATTTGGCCTCGGCCAAAAGCAAATTGGTGGCATAGCGCTAGCTGTCGAAAAAAATATGAAAAATTCGATGAAGACAAGGGATTCCAGAGGCAAGAGCAGGAAAAATTCGAGGGAAGGCGCCAAAATATTGGCGGAGTTCGTTATGGGAAACTCCGACCTTAAGTTAATCGAAATCCTCATAAGATCCTATCAACAGATACCCCCGCCAATGAACATCTTTGAAAGACTAAAAATAGACCTGCACCTGCCAGGCTTCGTCTCCGATATAATCGTTGCCGTAGCGGTGGCGGCTTTTCTGTCTTTGGCCTTCCAGCTTCTCCTGGGACTATGGACCCCCTTAGTGGCCGTAGAGTCTGGAAGCATGGTGCCTAATCTGAACATTGGAGATATAGTTCTAGTCCAGGGCTCCTCCAGAACCCAGGTGATAACTTGGGATGAAGCGGAGAAAACCAGCTACATCGCTTTTAATAAGCCTGGAGATGTTATTCTCTACAGGCCTTACGGCAAGGAAAGATCAGGGTTATTGGATCAGGCTAAGGCCCTTCTTGGCATGCCCATTCCTCCCTACAAAGCCACGCCTATAATTCATAGGGCTTTAAGATATGTCAATAAGGGAGATCCCATGTGGGACGGAGGGCCCAGAGCACCCTTTGCTGGCTACATCACCAAAGGCGATCATAACGATGTCATAGACCAATCTGCAGGGACCATTCTTGGGCTGGCCAACACCACCTACCTGGCCCAAAAGCAGAAGAAAGAAGAGATCATCGAGGTGGGCGGCAGAAGCATATTCATGGATAAGGCGACTGGCCTCATCATCTACAAGGCAGATAACATCTCCTACGCAGGCGAAGGCATATCTTACCTGACCCCTGTGGACGAGGACTGGGTAATAGGAGTAGCCAGGGTGAAGATTCCCCTGGTGGGCTACTCGAGGCTCGTACCCAACTACATCGCTGATGGGATCATCAAAATCTTCAAAACTCACTAGGCCTAAAAGCGATCGATGTCCAGTGGTTGCTGGGAGTAGATCAGGGTTATGACGCCCACACGCTACCCCTGAACATCGCTCACCCACTCATCGTGGATTATGTAACCTTTGTTGGCATCCCTTATACCTCCGATCCGAAGGAAGAGCCTCTCTGAAGTAATAGATCACCGAAATTACGAACGAAAAAGTGCGTGTAACTTACAGAACGTTTCCCACTTTTCAGGCCTGCACATAACAAGTCCAAAATCGCTTCTGGCTAACCACTTATTCCAGTACACTATGGAATGATTTATCGACAATTGCCCGTTATCGAAAAATCGCAACCCATAGCGCCAAAAGATGAAATAGAATCCGCCGCGCAACATCAAAGACATTACGAGGTCAGAAACATGTTTATAAAAATATTATAGGCTCTGATTCTGGCCGGGATGGGCACCGCATTCAAGTGCGTGTAACCAGCTCGAAGCCTCCGTACAGGGCTCCAGCCAACCGAAGACGTAAAGGTGAATGCCTCCATCAGTGCCCCAAATCCATCATATCATTATTTATATCTCTTATGACTACGAGTCATTAAACAATCATTGGTAATAGTATTACCTAGGGTCATATTGGTGAGCCGTGATGTCTATTGCTGATAGGAAAGAAAGGGAGAAAGAGCAGAGGCAAAGGGATATCATCGACGCAGCTGAAAAGCTGTTCTTTTCCAGAGGCTACGATAATGTTTCCATGGAAGAGATTGCGGAGGAGGTCGAGTTAAGTAAAGGAACGCTTTACTTGTATTTCAAAGATAAAGAAGCCCTATTTTTTGCGATAGTCTTACGTGGTGCCAGAATATTGAACGCAAAATATAGCGAATGCTCTAGGCTCAAAATCACCGGCTTGAACAAAATACGGGCAATGGGCCATGGTATCATCGAGTTTTCACAGGGATATCCGAATTACTTTCGCATGCTCTCCTATTCTGGATCAGAGAGGTTCTGCAACGTGGATAACGATGATGCAAAAGAGATCTTGGAGCTAACCAACAGGAACATCAGTCTGATGCGAGAAGCGTTTGAGCAGGGCATGAAGGACGGTACGGTCAGGGATGACATAAATCCGTTGGAGATGGCCCTTTACCTGTGTATTACTAGCCTCAGCATTATGAACCTGGACCCCCGCTGGAAAAAAGCATTGAAGGCTGCAGAGATCAACCAGGATCGGTTTATAGAAGATTTTCGCCGCTTTATCGGACCATCTATTGAGAGTTCACGTAAGGCGAATGCAGCTTTTTCAACAAGTGATATGTGATGAGGTGCTGGCATGTCAAATAACAGCGTTCCAATAAACTCTGATAAGACAGATCTGAAGGTAAAAGACCAAGGCAAAACGGATGAAGAGGCAGCGTTCTACGGTACTGTTGAGCCTCTCAAGCCCGAGGGCGAGCTTGTGGAGGTGGACATGGCGTTCATGGAAATGGCTGTGTCCAGCAGCAAGACTGCGGAGGGAATCGCAACCCTCAGGTTCCACGAATCGCAAAGGCCCGAAGGCGAACGAATCTGTTATGATCCTTATGCCGTCCATTTCATAAGCCCGGAAATATTGGAATGGATAGCTTGTAACCCAGATAAGGCAAAGGCAAGTTGGGAGCAACGCGAGCGCATCCTTCCCGGAATTGACAATTCAGTCATTGCCAGAGTCCGGTATTTTGATGATTTTGTAAAGAGATCTATCGAAGAAGGGCTTGAGCAGCTTGTTATCTTAGGTGCAG
>JAQTXY010000071.1 GCA_028688535.1 Methanothrix sp.
CATGGATCTTGGACTGCCTCTTCTCGAATCGTTCATACTTCGTTGCTTTCTTCTCGAACTTACGCATTACTACCACGGTACTGTCCATCTTGTCGCTGACCACGGTGCAACTAAAGACCTGGCCACGTACAGGCAGGCTACCATGGAAGGGACACTTGGGATCATTGCACTCCTTTTGCGGAGCGCTAACGTCCAGTCCGATATCCCTCATAACTTCCACCTCGTTTTTTGCATTCTCTTGCTAATTCTGTTCTCTGGTTGTGAGATCAAGATTGAGCCGAAGACGCTCACATTCTGTCCATCGGGCAGCGTGAAGATCAGGTTGGTATCCTTTTTGGCAAGGCGCAAGACCTTGGATTTCGTCTCCAAAAGGAATGTATTCCTGGTCTCGTCCACAACCATGGCCTTAAGCCCGATCTGGCCGGGGTTGCTGCTTGCAGCAACCGCTACCTCAAGGCCGATGAGCTCGTGCCTTGCCAGGCTTTCAGGATTCAGGCTCACTTAACTTCGCTCCGTTTGGAGCGTTTTGATCCCCTTCGCTCCGTTTGAACCGTTTTGATCCTAGCCACCGTTCTGCGGAGGTCTCTGATTCTTCCGGGCTTCTCCGGAGCGCCACCAGCAGTAACGATGCCTCTCTCTCGAATGAGTTCGCTTTGCAGCTTTCTAAGCTCCTCTGCAATCTCCTCCGCGTTCATGTTTCTGATCTCATCAATCTTAAAGATCGCCATATCGGATCACTCTTCCTTGGCGCAAGGCTCACTATTCGCCTTCTCTTCCGGTAGAGGCGCATCCTCTGCCACGCCCTCGCTGCTCTTTACGCTTGGCTCATCCAGAGGTGACGGCGCAGCCGCGGGTTCAGACTCTAAGAGCTGATCCAGATCGCTCTTCTTCTCGGGAGCAGGCGTTGCCACTGGCGCCGGCGCGATAGGACCCTTTACGGGCTTTGCTTCCGCAACAGGGGGAGCGACCGGCGGCTTTTCAATCTGGAAATCATCAGGAAGTCGCACATCAGGCGGGATGATCCTGACCTGGCAGCCGATTACACCCAGCTTCTTAACAGCTACGGAGTAGCCTTTATCCACCAGATCAATGGCTGGCTTTCCGGAGTGCTTGATGTATCCGGAGATGAATTTCTCGGTTCGGGAACGCGGGCCGGTTAGTTTGCCGCTGATGACAATCTCACAACCCAATGCCCCTGCATCCATCACTCTTCTCATCATGGACTGGCCTGCCTTTCGGAAGTACCAGCCGCGCTCCAGAGAGGATGCCAGACGATTGGCTACAACCCTACCGTTCAAGTCGCCACGTCCCACATCCTGCACATCTATCTGAGGATTATCCAGATGGAATTTGCGATCCAGGTCACGGGTGATCTTGCGGATCAATTTGCCGCCTTTTCCGATGACCATGCCCGGCTTTTCCGCATAGACAGTAATCTGAGTGCCCATGGGAGTACGATTCATGACCATACCGCCGTAACCTGCGCGTTCCAGTTCTTCTGCCAGATACTCATTGACGAGTGCTTTGGAGAGGCCCTCTGCCACGAACTTCTTTTCTACGGACATTAGCTCTTCACCTCGGTGAGGACCATCTCAACGGAGACCGTCTCTGTGTTCTTGGGTGTGGCTCTTCCCATGGCGCGGGGCATCCATCCTTGAATGGTCCTGCCCTTCTTGGTACCAGCATGGAAGATCCTCATCTTCTCGGATTCCATTCCCTTGTACTCGGCATTGGCAAGTGCATTTTCAAGGACTACCAAGACCGCCTTAGCGGCCTTCATCGGATATCTGCCGGCATCTGCTCCTACCAAGCCGTGCCTATGGGCCACATTTCTTCTGTAGCGCTTGAAGGGAATAGACCTCTTCAAAGCTATTACATCTTCCAGATAGGCACGGGCGAGGTTAGCCCTCATGCCTTTTAGCGTCCTGCATATCTCATGGGCTGCTTTCGGTGAGATGTGAAGCTCCATCCCCATGGCCCTTGAAGAGCGTCCTGCAGGCGTAAGCGAATAATTCAATCTGCCCAATCTCACACCTCACTTCAGCGGCACATACTTGCTTGATCTGGTAGCGCCTACGCCTGCGGCACCGTGCTGCACGCGACCGCGCGTGAGCGCAAACTCGCCGAAGAAGTGCCCGATCATCTCGGGCATGACCTCTACCTTTTCAAAGCTCTTGCCGTTGTAGATCTCGAGATTCTTGCCCACCATATCAGGCATAATTATCATATTCCTGATGTGGGTTCGAACCGAGTCCTTGTTCTTCAGGCTTGTCATGAGTTTCTTGTTCTCCTTGACAAGGCCTCTCTTGATCGTTCTGCGTTGCCGCGCTGGTAAGAGCCCGGCAAGCTCCTCTACACTCATCTTGGCGAGGTCGGCAACCTTCCGGCCCCGATACAAGAATTCTTCCTTTCTCTTTGGAAGCTTGGATCCTGCTTTTTTAGCCAAAACCTATCACCTAGCGCTTACCGGTCTTCCTTGCGGCAATTGAACCTACTTTTCGGCCAGGGGGCGTATTCCTGCTAACTGTCTTGGGCCGCCCTGGATGCTGGCGTCCGCCACCACCGAAGGGGTGGTCTACGGCGTTCATCGCAACGCCTCTTACGATAGGCCATTTCTTGGCCTTGGACTGGAACTTAAAGAAGCTCTTGCCTGCTTTGACCAGAGGTTTGTCCAGACGGCCTCCACCAGCAACCACTCCAATGGTCGCCATGCATTTCGGGGATAGCCACTTCATCTCACCACTGGGCAGCTGGACGACGGTTTGACCCGCATCATGAGCCACGAGAATGGCGCAAACTCCAGAAGCTCTGGCAAACTGGCCACCATGACCAGGCTGCGATTCGACGTTGCAGATCGGTATGCCCTCGGGGATCTCCGCCAGATGCAGAGTGTTTCCCGGCTCTATGGGGGCCGATATGCCGCATGAGACTTCTTGGCCCACATACATGCCCTCGGGAACCAAGATGTATCTCATCTCACCGTTGTTCAAGGCTATGAGCGCAACAGGGGCTGATCTCGCAGGGTCACGCATTATCTCCTGGACCACGCCGCTTATTGTCTCATCGCTATCGACTTTGATGTGCTTGATGTCCGCCCTGTACCTATGAGAGGGTGCCCTGTACGTTGGACCACCTGCACCTCTATTCTGAGATATGATTCGATGTCCCATATTTACCCACCTACAGCAGTCCTAGCCTTGTGGCAAGCTCGTTCGCACTACCCTCTTTCGCCAGTTTAACAATGGCCTTCTTTTCTCCCCGGGAGGTTATCATGGTCCTGACTGCCAGGACATCGATATCGTAAAGATCTTCCAGGGCTTTCTTGATCTCCGGCTTGGTGGATTTCATATTCACCAAAAACTCTATGGTATCGTTAGAGTCGATCATGCCGGTGACCTTTTCTGTGACGTAGGGACTCTTGATAATCATTGTACTGCCTCCGCGCCGCCCTTTTTAGCCAGCTTTTCCAGGGAAGACTCAGTCCAGACGGTCAGCCTTCCGGCTTTGGTTCCAGGGGCAAGCAGCTCAGCGTTAAGCTTCTCTACGGTTACGAAGTCCACGCCGGGCAGATTTCGGGCAGCTTTTCCCAGTCCCTTATCGCTTCCGGCGACTATGAGCAGGCTCTTTCTGCCCCTATATTTCCTTCCCCGCAGTTTGCCTTTGCCGGCACGAATATGCCTTCCATCCTTTGCCCTTTGAACGTCATCCCAGAGGCCCGCTGCCACCAGGAACTTGATAACGTCTGTGGTCTTGCTTAAGGATTCGAGGTCGTCTTTCGCCACAACAGGCAGCTCTCTTGCAAACCTGTGGCCTCTTGCCTCGACGAGTCCCGAAGATGCCGTTGCGGCTATCGCAGAGCGAATGGCTTTGCGCCTCTCCTTTTTGTTGACCTTTTCAGTATAGTCTGCATTAGGCTGGGGAGCATGAGACCTTCTGCCGCCTACGGCCATTGGTACGCCTGCAGCCTTTCTGCCGTTCTTCAATCTGGGAACTCTGGAGACGCCGTGTCCCGGACCCCAGGACAGGGCTGAGGTATTCATGCCCGCATAGAAGTGAGGTCCATAGGCCTGGAGCCTGTTGGCCTGTGCGGCTAAGACGGCCCTCTTGATGATGTCCGGCCGGTATTCCTCCTCGAAGACGGGAGGTAGCTCAATCTGGCCGTTTGCATTTCCCGATAGATCAATGATATTTGCCTTCATCGCCTAGACCCCCTGCTTGGACTCTTGGCTCACATAGAGAAACTCAGGCGCTTTCACGAAGTTGGCACCAGGTCTTATGGCGTGTCTTATTCTGACCATCCTCTTGATAGGACCGGGAACGCTTCCCTTGATCAGGATATATTGGTTTCTGACCAAGCCATAGCCGGGAAATCCGCCTTTCGGATTAATTTGTGCGCCGTCATTTCCGATGAACATGAGTCTTTTATTAAACTCCGTCCTCTGGTGGTAGCCCATCTGGCCAAGCTGCGGTACGCGCCAGCTGATATGAGATGGATGCCAGGGACCGAGGTTGCCTACGTGCCGCACCTTGCCTGTACGGGCGTGCTTTCTCTTGGCGATGGCAATTCCCCAGCGTCGTACTGGACCCTGGGTGCCCTTGCCTTTGGTGACGGCAGACGCATCCATAAGATCGCCCAGCTCAAATACGCTGGTAATGGGAACCTGCTGGCCCAGCAATTTCTGGGCAAAAGCGAGACGATCCAGCATGGAGCCGCCGTTGATGGGCATCTCCATGAGCTCAGGAGTCTTCTTGGGAATTCCGGTTATGAGCGCGGGATTGGTGTGCACCAGCACTCTAACATCAGCGATATCATCGCCCAGAGCCCGCAGGTCGTCTGCGGATTTTCCATGGGTCTTCTTGGGAACTGTCAGGGCACGAGCCAGCTCTGGACTCAGGTTCTCGGACCAGGCCTCGCCCGCAGGCCGCAGGCCGCCGTTGTAGTTCTCATAGGCGCGCACAGCCACGACATTCATGGGGGGCACCTCCAGAACTGTTACGGGCATGGAGATCTCCACGCCCTCGGTGAGGCTCCTGGGTCTGTCGTCGATCATCATGATGTGGGTCATGCCGGCCTTGTAACCGGCAAAGCCTGCAATCCTGGCCTTGTCCTCCTCGGGCCAGCTTCTAATTCTTGGGACCTCGCTCTTGGCCCTCTTTCTCGGGCTGTAGGCCAGCGAACCTCTTCTCGGTCGGTGTATTGTTGCCATTTAGTCCTCCAAACGCACCAGGTTGAGCAGGGCTAAAGTGGCAAAGACAGCCTCTTCCACGCGAACCGTCTCAGTTCCTTGATGCGGAATGGTGTTGATCATTTCATATCTTTCCATTGACTCTTTGCTCAAGAATGCATCTACGCCCCGTGAGGGGGAGCCGAAGACGACCGCAAGATCGCGCTGGTAGCCAGTGTGTCCCATGGTGGAGAGGATTTCAGGCGTTATGCCTTTTCCGTACCGCGAGGTGAGAACCACGTAGCCACCTTGCTCATGCTTGGCAGCCAGGTAAGCTTCCAGGCTCTCCACTACTTCGGTCTCGTACCCCCAGTAATAGGGGATATCCTTTAGGTCCACAGGCTCAGCGGCGAGCGGCTGCTGCGAAAAGATTCTGACATTTAGGCGCTCCCCTACCGAGTACCTACTTTCGGTGCGAAGGGGAATTGGGCGATTGATTCCGATTTCCACCCAGACGCCGCTATCAGATCCGACGCTTTCAACGACAACTCCGACGCGAAACTCGCCAATCTTGAGCGATTCTGATTTTGAATTTGTTGGGTGATGAGCGGTACGAAGCGGCGGCAGCAATCCCACATGGCGAAGCTCCTCCCGCCGAGGGATGAGTCGCTTTCGCAGGTATTGCGGTGTATCCATGTAGCGCAGCACCATGGCCATGAACCGCGAGTCATTGTGCTCGGGATCACGGTAGATCACGATGCGATTGTACTGGAAGACTGCTGCTGCCCGGGCGATTCGGCCAACTTTGAGCGTGCTCTCACGCCGATCCCTACTCTCCATGTTGAGAGAGGACGGGATAAGGATGGCTCTCTCGCGCGGTACGGTCATCAGGTTTCCCTTCTCTGAAGATAGTGGATATATAAAAAGGTTTGGAGAGGGAGTGGAGCGATCTCGATGGCAGGAAAGCTAAGGTCAGGATTTGGGGAAGGCAGCGGCGAGAAGGCTGTGGCCGCGGTCCTTGGCATAGGATTCGGCGACACCTTCCAGCAGAGCATCTAACTGTTCCTGAGAAAGACCTATCGAAGATGCAGTTGCACAGAGACTCTTAAAAATCTCCTTTGCATCTGAGTGACCTATGTTGGTAAAAATCTGGTAGCCAAGGACTATCAACCTCAAAGCCCTCTCTAATTTTCCCTGATACCATGCGATTACCGGTCGTGAGTAACTAACCAGTTGGTATTTTATGATATGGAAACGTTAGAAGTTGATCTATTGACCATACGCGATCTATGAGTCCTGCATGCTTTGCAGGACAATTGTAGGATGTTTTGCCCGTCTCCGTTTTATTTTTCAGAGATCGATGAGTTCTGCAAAAATTATAGTATGCAATGTAGAGGGTCATCTGGTTATCCAATTCATCAGTCTTTTTGGAGAATCCAATGGTCTTTGAAATGCGAATGTTATCCTGCCTTAGAGTGAGATTTTGCCGTTCGATGTAGCTGGTTGAAATCGACTTGGGATCGATACCATTCCCAAAAACGATCTTCTTGATAATCTTTTTCAGACGAGATCCAGATCTCTCCTTTATGATTTGTGCATATTTTAATAATGCGTTAGATATTAATCTTGGCGATCTGGGTCGTCACCTCTTCCCAGTTTGAGGATATTTGATGATATCAAAATATTGGTTTAAAAGAGATTTTTTATAAAATTTTAATCCATCTGTAACAAAAAGCGGAATTGATGCAAGGCGTCTTGCAGTTTTAACTACAACTTGATTCGCAGTCACCTGTGTTCTTGGCCCCACACAATGCGCTAATAGCAACCGGGATTCACAAGCCATGCTTAACCAGATCCATGTACCTTCGTCTTCATATTCGTCTCTCTTGGACAGCGTTTTTTCCCCACGAAAGTCCATAACTCGTCCATTTCAACTTTCTCAGTTTCGACACCAGTTAGAGTTGATTCATTGACTTTTTCGCAATGGCTTGCTGCTTTTCCTGTCCATTTTCTGACCGTCACAGGACAAACCTTAACTACTTCTGCAAAATACGATTCCGCAAGCGCTACAGATAATTTTTCTCACTCGTCCGCCTGACTTAATTTCAGATGTACCATTGCTCGTAACATTACCCTTACCGGTAACCCCATAGCAGGAGCATTTGGTATTGGGGCAAGCTACGTCATTGAACTTGGGCTTTGGCCCTCTTTTCCCCATTGCTATCCCTTGTTAAATAGCATATGAAGCTCACATATTTAATACCAACTATATAGTTTTTTACGACCCAGGAAGCTACAATTCGCATAGCATCAATGAGATGACTCAGAAAGATATCTCAGATCTGAAGGAAACATGCAATTTCGTCTATTGATGAAGACTGCTAAAGTTTATTGCGTATAATATTGCCATGCCTGAATAATATATTTGCCGTAGAGAATCCAGATAAGAACGAAAATCCCAAAAATAATATAGAGGTTGGTGATGTACACCAACCACTGAAGAAGACGCATCTTCTTCTCAGCTGTTCCAAACCAGTCCTCCGCTTTTCGCTCAAACCAGTTGGACATAGGCTTTAGGCGATCAAGCTGAAGCCTTGGCAGCAGCTAATTTTTCTGCTTCCTTCTTAGCTTCTTCTGCTGCGGCTTTCCTTTCGGACTTGCCCTTGAGCATCTTCATCTTGACCAGGTTATCCCTTTCCATCTCCTCCAAGGCCATGCCGATGAACTTGATGGTGTCTTTGAGGTCAGGAACCACCTTGAACTCCAGAGCATTAACACGCCTCTTGGTGCTGTCGATATCCTCGACGAGCCTTATCA
>JAQTXY010000072.1 GCA_028688535.1 Methanothrix sp.
CGGAGATATGCTGCCGCTGCGGCACCTGCGAGGCCTTCTGCCCCAGAATTGAGCATGTTGAGAACAAGCCCGCTCTGGTAAATTACGATCCGCTCTGTGGACTGTGCTTCACCTACTGCCCCAGGACATTCCTGGACATGGGCGCAATGGAAACAAAGCTATTCGGCCGGACGCGAAATGCCGATGAAGCGCTGGGAATCTACAAGAAGGCCGTTTCTGCTCAGGCCAAACCTACGCTGGCCGCAGCTCAGGATGGCGGAGTGGCGACAGCCCTGTTAGTGCAGGCTCTGCAGTCCGGCGTGATTGACTGTGCTGTGGTCACAGACAGGGATGAGGATTGGAGAACTGTGGCTAAGGTTGTCACCTCAGCCGAGGAGATTTCTGCCTCTGCTGGAACCAAGTACACCATCTCCAACAGCGTGGATGCCGTCAGGGTTGCTCTGGAGAAGGGCTTCAAGAAGATCGGCTTCGTTGGCACACCCTGTCAGATTCAGGGCCTAAGAAAGGTCAAGCTCCTCGATGAGCCTTATCAGTTCGGCCAGGACAGAATAGCCCTGCTCGTCGGTCTCTTCTGCATGGAGAACTTCGACTACGATGCTCTCATGAACGGTCTGGTTAAGGCCAGGTTCGGCCTTGCGCCCAAGGATGTAGCTCGCTTTGAGATCAAGAAGGGCATGTTCCGGGTAATAGACAAGACCGGCAAAGCTCATGAGGTCAAGATAGATGAGACTGATGCCTTCACATTCGCGGGATGCGGTCCATGCTTTGATTTTGCCAGCGAGCTGGCTGACATCTCCGTGGGCAGTGTGGGCTCGGGCGAAAGCTGGTCTACCGTTCTCACCCGCACGGACGTCGGCGAGAAGCTCTACGCTGCCACTCTGGCGAATGGCGCAGTTTCAGAGAAGCCTGTATCTGAGAAGGGGTTGGCTCTTGCCGGGCGGCTCGCTGCCGGAAAGGTCAAGCGCTTTGAGAGCAAATGCGATGAGATGAATGTAAGCGGCATCATCCGTTAGTAAAAAATAAGGATCACTGATTTCATATGCTCTCTGTCGGGCTGGCTGGAAAGCCAAACTCCGGCAAATCCACTTTTTTCAAGGCAGCGACCCTGGTTGAAGTGGATATTGCCAATTATCCGTTTACTACTATTGATGCCAATCACGGCGTTTCCTACGTGCGTGTTCCCTGTCCTTGCAAGGAGTTAGGCATCAAGGAAGGCTGTGGCCGGTGCAAAGACGGCCAACGTTTTATCGCCATCGAGCTGATCGATGTGGCCGGGTTGGTGCCTGATGCTCATCTGGGCAAGGGCCTGGGAAATGAGTTCCTGGACGCACTTCGGGTAGCGGAAGCGGTAATTCACGTGCTGGACGCCTCAGGGGGAACGGACGTGGAGGGCAATCCCGTGGGCCTGGGCAATCACGATCCCGTCTCTGATGTCAAGTTCCTGGAACATGAGATCACCATGTGGCTCAACGGCATTCTCAAGCGCAACTGGGAGAAGCTAATGAGAAACTACCGGGCTCTGGGTGGCAAGCCCGAGCAGGTTCTCATCGATCAGATGGCAGGCGCCGGAGTCTCAGACAATCAAATCCGCCGTGCTGTGGCAGAGATGAAAAAGGAGCTGGGAAGCTGGAAGGATGAGGATGTGCTGCGCTTTGCCGGGCTCCTCCGGGCCTACAGCAAGCCCATGATCCTGGCCGCCAACAAGATGGACGTGGCTGCGCCTGAGAACGTCAAGAATCTGCTGGCTTTGAAGGATGAGCTGGTGATACCGGTGAGCGGGGCTGCCGAAATTGCGCTGCGCATGGCTGAGAAGGCGGGGCTGATAAAGTATATGCCGGGTGATTCCGACTTTGAGGTCATAGGGCAGCTCAATAAAGCCCAGACAGCGGGATTGGAGAAGATCCGAGCACTCATGAAGCAGTACGGCGGAACCGGAGTACAGCAGTGCATCAACCGGGCGGTCTTCGAGCTGTTGGATTACATAGTGCTCTATCCTGTGGAAGACGAGAACAAGTTCACCGACAGAAAAGGCGTAATCCTGCCCGATGCCTTCCTCATGAAGCGGGGGAGCACGGCGCGCGACCTGGCTTTCCGGGTCCATTCGGATATCGGCGAGAGCTTCCTCTTTGCCATCGACGGCAAGACCAAGATGAGGCTGGGGGAGAAGCACGAGCTGAAGGACGGAGATGTCATCAAGATAGTATCGACGAAGTAAATGCCAAAAGAGGACAAATTCATCCCTTCTTGATGAATCTTTCTCAGATGCAAAGCTGACACTCCTGGGATTGCTCCAGAGGCAAAAGATGGCTGAAGCAATCTTTATGATTTCTTTAGATCCCTTTTTGTAAATGAATCGCTGCTCATTTTAAGAATCCGCTACCTTGGGCACTTTTTGCAATAGGATTCCTGTAAGCTTCTTCGCCTCCGATCGGCACACGGATCTTTGTCCCGTTCCCCCACTAGCCATTGCCGCTGCCTGACTGATCATGACTATTTCTATGACAACGCAAACGATAATTATTTATAGTTATCTTTATCTATATAACTAATTTAATTAAGAGAAGTAACATGAAACTACCTCTAGCAATTATTCTTATAAGTTTGCAGATATGGGCAGCATGTGCTTATGATGATATTGAGTTTTACTTATCAGACGGCTCGACAATACATAGCGTTCCCGATACTGGGTCTTATCAATCTTATTCCTATACCTATTCTTCTGGGCCAATATCATCTGCCTATAATGAACAGATGTCACCCTATTCCCAAGGGAAAGTGGCTTCAAATTCTCTTTGGATCCAACGTCCAACAGGCGAGCTGATCCAATCTATGCAGTGCGCTGAATTTTCTCAATTTAAACTAGTAGCATACTCACCAGGTGGTCTTACGACCATGACTGAGGTTTTCCCCTAATGGCCATCAAACCCACAATTTCTACCAGTTCCAGCCAGAGCATACCGAATTAATTTTCGTAGCAGATCAACCCGGAAAGCATATCATTAGCTATGAGCTCAATGGCTATATCAGCAACGCTGTGATCGTAGATGTTCTCTCTTCAGATGGTTCAAATGAAGTCTAACAAGGGCCAATATCAGTAATACCTCTGATCAGAGATAATCTAGCTCCAGAGCTAAATAGCCTCACCCCTGATAAGAGCAGTCCACAGATTATTGGCAATCCAATAACCTGGACCGCAAATGCATACGACTCTGATGGAGATCCAATATATTATAAATTCTGGCAGGCAAAAGAAAACAATTTGACAGGAGACACATGGCTCCCTATGGGGGATTGGAGTACGGAAAACACATGTACCTGGATTCCTGATAGCGAGGGAAACTACAAAATCTCTGTCATGGTACGTGATGGCCATCACACTGATTGTCAGCACCCAAGTTCCGATCGCGGGAGGCTGCCTGAGAGGACTCTAATCCTTCAGGTATCCTCCCTTCCAGAATCCTCCCTGCAAAGGTCCTCCTTACCAGATGACCGGCCTCTCATCTTCCGGCCTGAATAGCTTATCCTCGGGCTTGACATCTCTAAAGGCCAGGTAGAACTCCGGCATATTGAAAACCACACCATCAATTCGGAATTTGCAGGGCGAATGTGGATTGGTCAATACCTTAGTCCTCAAAGACTCATTTCGGATATTTTCTCGCCACATCTGGGCGTTGCCCAGGAAGAACCTCTGATCTGCAGTGAAACCATCTATCTTCTCAGTCTCATTTGGCTGTGTCAGATGGAAAGCATAATAGGCCATAGTCAGGCCGCCCATATCCGCTATGTTCTCGCCTAAGGTCAGGTTGCCGTTCACATAGAGACCTGGCAGCGCTTCGAACTTGTCATACTGGCCCACCAACACCTCTGTACTGTTATTGAAGTTGGATTCATCCTGCTCTGTCCACCAGTCAGTCAAATTGCCATTCTTGTCAAACTTTCTTCCCTGATCGTCAAAACCATGAGTCATCTCGTGTCCGATGACGGCACCTATGGCTCCATAGTTGATGGCATCATCTGCCTGGGCGTTGAAGAAAGGCGGCTGCAAAATCCCTGCCGGGAAGAATATGGCATTCATTTCGAAGTAGGCATAGGCATTGACCTCTTGAGGAGGCGCAAACCAGGTGTTGCGGTTCACAGGCTTTCCTACCTTATCCAGCCCGGAATATCCGTGTTCGAATTGGAATTTGCCGGCTCTGAGCACATTCATAACGTAGGAATCGTTCGATATCTCCAAGCGAGAGAAATCCTGCCATTCATCCGGATAGCCGACCTGAACATCCATGGCCTCCAGTTTATCAAGGGCCTTGACCTTAGTGGCATTCTCCATCCAGGAGAGATTCACGAGGCGTTCGTTAAATGCAACTTTCAGGTTCTTTACCATTTCCTTCATCTTGACCTTGGATTGAGGATCAAAATATTGCTGAATGTAGAGCTGGCCAATGCTTTCGCCCAGGAATTGGTTCTCTGTCCCAAGGACCCTCTTCCAACGAGGCTTCATCTCCTCCTGGCCGTTCAACTTATGGCCGTAGAATTCAAAGGATTCATTCTCAAATTCGGGGGAGAGGTATGGAGCGGTTGCAGATATCAGCTTCCAGCGCAGGAAGGTCTTCCAGTCCTCCACGCTCTCTGTCTCGATCATCTTTCCCAACTCCTTTATGAAAGTCGGCTGGTTGACATTGATCTCCTCAATATCAGGATAGCCCACATCCTGGAGCAATCCGGTCCAGTTGATTTCCGGTGCCAGTTCCTGCAGCTCTGAGAGAGTCATGCGATGATAGGTCTTGACTGCATCACGATTCTCAGTATTTGTAAAAGATGCGTTGGCCAATCGGGTCTCCATTCTCATGATAGTCTGAGCATCTCTGGAGGCGTTCGAGGAAGATTCTCCCAGCAAGATAGACATATTGGTGACGAACTTAACATAATCTTCGCGCGTCTTGGCTGATTCATTGTCCATTCGCAGGTAATAATCTCTGTCTGGCAAGCCCAGGCCGGATTGATAAATGGTAGCTATCATCACCTTGCTGTTTTTGCTGTCGGGAGAAGCATAGAATGAGAAGAATGGATCGATAATGTAATAAGAAAGCAACTTCGTGGAGACCTTTTGAACATCAGCAGCGGTGGTTATATTCTCTATCTGTTCCAGTTCTCTCTGCAGCGGTCCGGTTCCTTGTCGGTTTATTGAATTGGCATCCATTCCTATGCTGTAGAACCGACCTATCTTCCATTCCAGGCTGCTCTTCTGGGCAGATGTGTTATTGGAGGCCTGCTCCACCAGCCAGCGAACCTGCTCGTCTGTTCTGTCCCCCACAATCACAAATTCATTATAATCGGTTTTATCCGATGGAATGGTATTCTTCTCGATCCACCCGCCGTTGACATATTGATAGAAGTCGTCCCCGGGATGAATTGATGTATTCATGTTGCCAGGGTCAAAGGCCAGAGTGTCATTGTTTGAAATGTCAATTGCCATCAAGCCAGGAATCTGAAGCATTACTACTAAATAAATTATAAATGTTATGAGAAAAGCTCTTTTTAATGCAGCCTTTTTTAATGATGGAACAAATGCGTTCTCCAAAATCATTCACCACCCAATTTTTGCAAATTTTATTAAATCAGTTTAATACTCAGTTATGTCAAATGAGTTTAAAGTATATAAATGTTTCTATTTCTTTGAACGAATGATGATAAAGCTAATAAAAAAGAGAGTAGAGCCGGACAATTCTCATCCGGCCCTGGATGCTCGGCTTTATGCGGTTATCTTACTCTTTGCGATGTACTTGATGAGGTCCGGGCCGAGTCTGGCCTTCTTCTGGATCTGGCTGGCCAGATCCTCCATGGCGGCGCCGCTGGCAACCAGGGAGCTAATCTCCTCTAATGTAGCATCTTCCACTGTGAAGTACTCGTCCAGGTCCTTTCTGTGTCCCCAAACATCTCCTTCCAATAGCTCAATGCCCTGCATGTCCAGGAATACCTGGATGGCGTTGGACATGGTCTTGTGATAGGATGGGGGTACCTGAATCATTCGCAGCCTGGGACATCTCTGCATCAAGCTGAGGAAGTCTACATTGCTGGCGCGAAAAGCCAGATGAACCATCTTCTCATTGGGATTGAGATTTGAAATCTCATTTTTTGAACTAACTACTCTAAGTCTCATTCAATTCTCCTGTTCACTAAAGAATATTCGCTAGTATTAATAGACACTTAAAGTGTACACATGTGTACAGATCCGTATCTATGAACTATACACATACTCACAAATAAATTCCACTGGATCGTTAATGTACTAAATTAGACAAAAATGATACAATATTTGAATTTTATGGTGCATATAATTCATAACTGATACAATAGGCGGAGCAGAGTGGCGGCTTTCATTTTGCCCATATTTAATGAAATGGCCTAAGTACTCTCATTAATAGCTGTCGCTATTCTCAGTCTAACTTTTGATAATAATAGATTATATATTGCTATTAAAAATAGGCAAGTACCTTCGGATGCTGCTTTCCTTAAAAGGAATGCCTTTGCGCCAAAATGCACTGATTTCAGATGGGTTCTTGCCATTCGCGATGCTGCGGGATCATTATTGTTTTCTCTGAATGAAGCTGAAATTCTCTGCCCCAGCGCCCCCCACCAATCCTAAAGCCGGTTCTTCAGAGAAAGCAGATATAGCTGCATATTTTCGTCCCAGGCTCTTTCTGCAGCAAGGCCGCAAATCTCGAATAAAACGGCTTCCACAACCAGGTAGACCTGAGCCTTATCGCGAATGCATCCCAAGAGAGACTGCCGTCCTCGTCCCATTGCGCAATGAATGTGCAGCTTCGGCCCCTCAACAGAAGGATAGATTGTGGCCATGCCGAATACCTCCCAGGCGCTCTCATAGGATTCAAAATTAGGCGTGGGAGGCACTACCGGCAGCTTTGGACCTGTCACTGCTCGGCCATCACGCAATGCTCCCAGAAAAAGGGCGGTGCAAGACTCGATCTTTTTCTCCCTCACAAACTTCTGCAGCGATTCTATGAGATCTTCGTCATGATCCATCCTCAGGACGAAGACGCGGCCCAGATTGCCCTCGGAATATTGCATGCAAAGTGATTTGCTTATCCATTCATATCGTTTTCTATTATTATTCTGATTTTGCCAGCAGATTTTCCAGCACACATCGCTTCCACTTACTGGTTATCGGCTTTGCGCACCTTCCCTCCAGGAGATAGACCTGACCGGGACGGGATTTTAAAAATTGTTTAATTTCATTGAGCGCCCCACTAGAAAGCTGAATCGTTCTATTCGCAGCAACATGAAGCAGTCCGGATCCTAGGTCCAAATCAGATACGCGAAGGTTGATCAGGCATTCCAGGTCAAGGCCGCTTTCTAAGAGAAGAATAATTATGATTCTATCCATGCCCGATGCCAAATCGAGCATCCTTTTTTTCTCCGACTGGGAAAGTTCGCAGAGATCCTTCACAAGAGATAATTTCTGCTCAAGGAATATCAAGAGATCGCAGCGACTTGCCATCTGTTGTTGCCAGCCACCTATCCAGCATTTCTGTCAGATCTCTTCGCAGGATTGGCTTGGCAATGAAATCATTCATTCCAGCTTGAATACACTTCTCACGATCTCCATGCATAGCGAGTGCTGTCATGGCAATGATGGGAATACACGGATTGAGTGCCTTTGATTCTGGCTGGCGGATTTTGCTCGTGGCCTCGTAACCGTCCATCTCGGGCATTTGGCAGTCCATCAGCACCAGGTCATAGGGAATGGTCTGCAGCGCATTGACGGCCTCCCTTCCATTGGCTACAACATCCGATTGCAGCCCCATCTTGCCAAGCAACACCTGGGCCACTTTCTGGTTTACAGGATTATCTTCCGCTACCAGTATGCGTATTTTTCGTTTGAATGATTGGGAAATTATT
>JAQTXY010000073.1 GCA_028688535.1 Methanothrix sp.
GGCAGCGCCCTCTGTTTGGGCCATGAACTGCACAGTTGTATTCTCTCCAGCGGCTAGAAGGCCCACATTCTGCGGCCCGGAGAATATCCTGATTCCCTCGTCAGCGCTGCGCAGTCTTGCCACGATATTGCGGGCACTTCCTTTATTGAACCCAGGCTCAACCGACTCGTTATTAGGCGAAGCATTGTTTTGCAGCACAACGAAAATGCTGGATGGACGGCTATCCTCCAGATTGCCTTGGATCGATGTGATTTGCAGACGAGGGCCCTCGTCGAGACTTCCATCTGCGTTGCTGGAAAAACCGGTCGGCAGAAAAAGAACGAGCTGAAAGAGAATAAGGAGAAGAAGGAGAAATCGGCAGAGGACCCTTGCAGCTTTCATCAATAATGGTAGGCAACTGTACCTTTTTATCTCTGCTGGCTGAAGCTTGCGCCACCGGGTGCGTCGTCGCCTTTTCAGTCTGCAGCGGCGATTTGCAGAGCTTCTTTTGCGGCCAGCCCCTTGTGCACTACCCCGCAGATGCGGCGGGTGATGAGGGCGGGATTTTCGTGCTGGAAGACATTCCTGCCGATGGCCACTCCCCTCGCTCCTGCTGCTATCGCTCCTTCCACCATTTTGAGCAGGTCCAGCTCCGACTCCACCCTCGGCCCGCCGGCAATGACCACAGGGATGGGGCAGCATTCAACCACGCGAGCAAAGCTGTCCTGGTCTCCGGTGTAGTTGGTTTTGACAATATCCGCGCCAAGCTCTGCTCCCACCCTTGCGGCATGAGCGATGTACTCCTCCGAGTATTCATCTTTGATTTTCTTTCCCCGCGGATACATCATGGCCAGGAGCGGCATACCCCATTCCTGACATTTCCTGGAGACCTCGCCCAAAGTGGAGAGCATGTGACTCTCGTCTTCGGCGCCCACATTGACATGAATGCTTACCCCGTCCGCGCCGATCTTGAGAGCCTCTTCAACCGTTGCCACCAGCACCTTATTATTGGGATCAGGCCCCAGTGCAGTGGAAGCAGATAGATGGATGATCAAGCCCAAATCCCGGCCATAGCCACGGTGGCCAAATACGGCTGCGCCTTTGTGCACAATAGCCGCGTCCGCCCCACCGGAGGCCACAGCATCGGCAATGGCCTTGACGCTTCTGATGCCCTTGATCGGGCCGACGGTAACCCCGTGGTCCATGGGAATGATAACTGCGTTTCCTGTCTTGCGATTGAATATCCTTTCCATGCGAATTGATGATCCTCTCAAAATGTCAGTCTCCTTTAATGTAATATATTATACATCATAGTACTTTATCTTACTACAATGAACAAATTCGATGTATTTAAAGTTTGCCTCTCCTTTGGCTCTATTCACCATTTAAGTCTCCGCTTCTCCTGATGTCTGCCGGTAGAAGGACATCGTTAGCAGCCTGGATCTGCTCATCAAGACCCTGCTAGAGCTCTCCCGGCTGGAGTGGCTCAAGGTTGCCTGTCCCAAATGCGGGGAGGAGATGACCCAGTACCTCACACCCCAGGAAGAGGTGGATGATGCGCTGGCGAAGGGCGCTTTCCTGGAGACGATCTGCAGCTACTGCCAGAATAAGATTCGGCTGGATGCCAGGACCTTTGAGCCGAGGGTTCTATGAAGAATTGTCTTCCGATGTAATGATTTTAGAGGGAGATGGCTTTTAGCCTTTGGAACACGCCAGAAATGGCTATTGCTGCGCCATTGACCGTTATCCGAGAACTGAATGCCTTTTCCCTGAACTGCGGCTTATTCAGGGTAATTTCTCCAACTCGTGTCTTGAGAGATCTCTTCTTGTAGCCGTTCCTGTGAGCGGTTCGTTCATCATTTCGCTCGTGAGATTCATCACCGGATTGCTGTATTGCTTCCAGTTGCATAACTATGTTCAAGAACCAGGTTAGTAGCTTCTTCATTCCATCTTCTTGATCGATAAGATAATCTTCCATCAGTTCAAATATGTCCATGGTTCTGTGTCCTCCTTATTTCCAAAGTAATGATGGATACAGGGCCTTAATAACAATTTACAGAAAAATAGCTACACTGCCTATAATTAGGAATTATGTTGAATCACAGGGGACACCGGAAGAGAAGGAAGAATACAAGCAAATGAATTTACTGGATTTCAAATGACTGCAAACAACGAGGACATGCTTAGCTTCTTGCTGTGGTTGGGACAACATACATGTGTATTCAGCTTGGGAAATGCGTTAGACAGCATAGTACCGTTTTCATGCGGCGGCGCCTCGGATGCTCCGCAGCTTGCTGCGCGAGTACGCCGCCGCCGTTTCACTTCAAGCAAATCCAATATTTGTTAATAGTTCTAAAGCAACCGATATTGTTATATAATGCACTTTTGATACAGATGGATGATTGCAGGATTGTAGGGTGGGATGGGATCGATGTTAGGTAAGATATTAGCTGAACGCGAAATACTAATGTACTTGCTGATATCAAATTCTAATAGATATAAACTTGTTATCACTAATCATCTATCTAAATTTCTACAAGCAAATATGCAGTATTATCATTTTTCGAAAATATTGTTATTTTTGCTGATACTTCTTCCTTCATTTTTAAATATAAGCATGGCCTATAATGAAGTTTGTAGCTTTGAGTCTTCTCAGAATTGTGAGCTCTATGATTGCAGGGGAAATAGTTGGTACATCGATAATTCTGTTGGTTATCCTCAATCTCCTTCCTTGCATTCGGGTGCCATTCAAAGTGGGGGGGAAAGTAGCCTTTGTAGAAATATCGCTGGACCAGCTACAATAAATTTTTGGTGGTGCGTGGATGGCATTAATTCTCGTTTGGGTGAACTTTTCTTCTCGGTAGATGGGCAGAAGAAATACGTCTGCACATCCATTGAATGGGCAAATTCATCATATACTATACGTGATAAAGGAAATCATACAATTTCATGGATCTATCGAAAAATAAGATCATATCCAGAATATTTAGGTGGGGGCTGGATTGACAACCTGAGTATCGATTTCCAAAATAATTGGCTGCCACAGGTTAAATGTGATTCAAATGCGTCATTATCTCCTTTGGGGAGTACAGGAAATCCTATCTTAGTAACAATAAATCCCGCATTATTAACAATCAATACAAATAGTATATTTATGAACTCTTCGATTGTTCGTTTAAATGCAACAAAGATGCTAACTGATCGCATTAGTATCGCTACTAATGTTTCAAAATTAGAAATTAATTCCAGCAATATGTCTACAAATGTATATGGAAATATTAAAATACCAAAAATATCCAAAGTAAGTGTAGATAAAATACTAGATACTAATGGTAATACATTACCACAGATCGAGCTTTTATTCCCTCAAAACAATACGGATTACGAAATCAATGATTCTGCAAGTTTTAAATATTTGATACATTTAAATAGAAATAATTTTATTAATAACTGTTCTTTATGTTTAAATGAGAATGAACTCAAATGGGATAGTAATGTGAATTATGATGATGAAAGAGTATATTCGTTTAATCATACGCTCAACAGAAATCTCCTCGGGACTAATAAATGGCGCATTCGCTGTTATGATAACTTTTCAAGAAGATATGATAGTTCTGAATATCGAAGTTTTAATGTCTATCTCAATTCGAAAAAAATAAATGTCACGAACGAAACCAATCTCAATAATTGCAATTTCAGTTCTATCAATGAAGCTTTATGCCATGCCTCACCTCAATCTACGATCTTAGTTTATAAAAAGATCAATAATGAACATATTATAATAAATAAACCTATAAATCTAATTGGCATAAGCAATCCAACCATTTATAACGAAGGTAATGGTCCAGAGGTTATTCTTATCAATGGAAGCAATACATCAATCAAAGGATTTTGCATTAAAGCAAAAAGAGCACAACAGATCATCAGTATACCAAATAGTAATTTGAGTAATATTATTATACATAATAATAATATTTCAGAGGGGATTAGTGCCAAAAGTGTTAAAAATATAACCATAATTGACAATATAATTGCTCATGATACAATAGAACATGCTATTCGCCTCGAAGAGTGCTCCGAAATATCTCTTAATCATAATGTTATAACTGGGCCCAATCGTGATAGCAACGGGGTTGGCGTGTATCTAGGCCACTGTAATCTAACAGGTAAGACAAAGTTTATTGGAAATAACATTTCTAATGATACTATTGGGGTGGAGATTTGTCTTGGAGACTATAGCGATTCATTTATACAAGGATTGAGTTCTAGTAACAATATTTCAAACTTCAGGCTTCAGCCAGAATACAATGTTCGCACTACATGTGACTAAATATATACATAATTGTATTAAATTGATAATTTTGTTTGAAGTCATTATGTTAGCGACTGCTATGGCACAGGGCAGCAGAGGTACTACACATTATCCTACATGTAACTTGCTCTTAAATATATCTGCTGAGGAAATAAATCATACAAATGAAAATGATAATTTGTATTTTAATAAAAATGAGCCAGTGACCTTGAAATTTGAACTAATAAATAACTTAGAAGAGGATTATTATAATTGGATGCAATTGAAATATAATATATCAGACCTATATAAATTTCCTTTGAATAGCATTAGAGTCACCAGTGAAAACACACCTGCATCAGACGGAACATTTTCTATATCATTTTATAGAACTAAAATTAATAAAGATGACTATTTAGAAGTAAACAAAAAGGGAGTTCTAGATTTCTATTGCAAAAATTTTCAACCTATTGAAAAGATTTATTTCAATTTTTCGACAAAAATTTCTGATAAGCCAAAAATGACAGGCGAATTCGAAATTGCCGAATTACGGGCAGATAATATAGTCTTTGACTCCAATAGAATTCGACGCGATGATACTGAAGATAATATTAAAATAAAAAGATTAAATAAAATTATAGTTAATAGTGCTAATCATAATAACACGTCCCTAAATGGCAAAAATAATATAATTTATCGCACGGATTTATTCAGCTGGGATAAAATTCCTGGCGAGGATGAGACGAGACTCATAGAAGTTCTAACTCAGAGATTCAGCATTGATTTGTCTAAAGGTGCAAATATTGAGAAAATCGATAATAATAAGACTATTAAAGTATTTAATGAAAATGAAAACGTTACACTAGAGCTTAACGATAAAAAAAATAGAGTAATTATGAAAATAGATGGTGTTAGAAAAAATGAATTCATAGCAAAGATTGAAAACTCCGAACTAAAAATATATTTGCGCACTAACGGATATCTGATACTAATTGTAAAAATAGCTATAATTGTGTTTTTGCTAATGGTTTATTATATAACTGTAGAATTTAAACTTCAAAATTTCAAAAAATCTAATTATAAATATAAATATATGTATAGGGCAATTTTTATTTTTGTAATTATCTGTTCGGTTGTGTGCTTTGTTACGAATAACTATTTGAATCATTTAATAAATATCCTCTTGGGGATATCTGGAAGTATTATGGCAACAGTTATTTTAAAATATTTCGATGATCGAGAGCAATCCAATGAGTAGACAATTTTTTTCGAATCCATAATTCGTATTACTGGTTTGGAGAAAAGTCGCCGACGAAATACTCTTCATTTTAGTACTCTACCTAGGATTTTATTCATCGAAACCTTTACCTACCACCACGTCCACCTCACAGTCATCAGGTGACCCATATTGCAATTACTCTTAATCCACTCTGATTTCATTGAGTTCGAGGCCAAGAAGCCTACGAAGATGGCGGAAGAAATCGATGACTCGGCTAAAAAAGGCCGGTTGGAAGAGGCCCTCTGCGCCTTTATTGCCGTGGAGAAGTTCGATGAAGACGATCCCGATGCGGTTATAGCTGAAGGCGTCAAGCAGATCGCCGACGTGGCAGGCCAGGTGAAAGCTGCCAGGATCATGCTCTACCCCTATGCGCACCTCAGTGCAGCGCTCTCCACTCCCGCGACGGCAGTAAAAATTCTCAAAGGCATGCAAGAAACCCTTTCCGCGAACTTTGAGGTCATGCGCGCCCCCTTCGGCTGGTACAAAGCCTTTACCATCAGTTGCAAGGGCCATCCTCTCTCCGAGCTGTCCCGATCCATCAAGCTCGGGGAGGGCGAGGTGGTCTCCGAGGCCCTCAAGTCTGAGGCCAAAGCCGTATCCTACTGGAAGGTCCTTGACCAGGATGGCAGCCTGATTGATGCCGACAAGTTCGACTTCACCGGCCACGAGAAGCTGCAGAAGTTCGCCAACTATGAGATATCCAAAGCCAGAGCAGTGGACCGGGTTCCCCCGCATGTGGAACTGATGAGGCGCTTGGAGCTGGTCGACTACGAGCCAGGCTCTGATCCAGGCAACATGCGTTTCTATCCCAAAGGCAGGCTCATCAAATCGCTTCTGGAAAACTATGTGCTGGACAAGGCTTCGGATATGGGCGCCATGGAGGTGGAGACGCCCATCATGTACGACATGGAGCATCCCACTCTCAAGAAGTACCTGGACAGATTCCCGGCCCGGCAGTATCAGATTGATTCCGATAAGAAAAAGCTCTTCCTGAGATTCGCGGCATGCTTTGGCCAGTTTCTCATGGGCCATGACATGTCCATCTCCTACAAGGCCATGCCCCTCAAGATGGTCGAGATCACCCGTTACTCCTTCCGGCGCGAGCAGCGCGGTGAACTGGTCGGCATCCGCCGCCTGAGGGCATTTACCATGCCGGATATGCACACTCTGGCACGCGATATGTTATCTGCCATGGAGGAATTCAAAAAACAGTACCTGGCCAGCATCGCATTGCTGAACGAGGTGGGCATTGATCTGGCTGACTACGAGGTGGCCATCCGATTCACCAAGGACTTCTACAATGAGAACCGCGAGTTTATCGAGGGCCTGGTGGACATCGTCAAGAAGCCCGTTCTCATCGAGATGTGGGATGAGAGGTTCTTTTACTTCGTGCTCAAGTTCGAGTTCAACTTCGTGGATACCCTGGATAAGGCCAGTGCTCTATCTACCGTGCAGATCGATGTGGAGAACGCAGAGCGCTACGACATCACCTACATCGATGAGGCAGGAGAGAAACAGCAGCCTATTCTGCTGCATTGCTCCCCCTCCGGGGCCATAGAGCGGGTCATGTATGCCATTTTAGAGAAGGCGGCCCGTCTCTCTGAGGAAGGCAAGCTTCCCATGCTCCAGACCTGGCTCTCTCCCACCCAGATCAGAGTCATACCTGTGGCTGAAAGGCACCAGGCCCGTGCCCTGGAGATCGCAGCGGAGCTCGGGTTTAGGACTGACATCGATGACCGCGACGAGACTGTCGGCAAGAAGATTCGTGATGCAGGTAGAGAGTGGATACCCTACGTAGTGGTGATAGGCGATGAGGAGCTGGAATCTGGCAAGCTCTCAGTTACCATTCGCGCCGAGTCAACACCCAAGTCTCCAGCCAAATCCAAGATGACTGCGGAATACCTGCGCAGAAGAGTCACGACTGAGACCGCAGGCAAACCCTGGCGCAGACTGCCGCTGCCCATGAAGCTCTCCGAGCGGCCCAAGTTCATATAAATTAAGCGGAATCAAGCCGCACGACGCAGGCGCAAAAAGCGCGCCTGCCCTTGCATCGTGCGGCTGGATTTCGGCTTTTTCTTGTCAAAATATATGTTTATTATTATAATTATGCTTCGGCCATAGGGTGTCGATCCACTCCCGGCCCGCCCGGCACATAAAATATCCTACCCAAATCGCTGTAGTAGTTGCCCAGGGTGCCGTTATCCCAGCGGTTGCTCTGCCCAAGGTCGTAAGCATTGCAGCCATTGTCGATGAGGTGGTTGGAAAAGAGGAGATTCCAGCCGGAGGAGAATGATAGATAGATGCCGTATCCGTTCTCTATTGCCGTATTATTTTGCAGAGTGTTGTTGCTGGCGTGAGTTGCGAGCT
>JAQTXY010000074.1 GCA_028688535.1 Methanothrix sp.
ATCAATGGAGGCCTTGCGGTGTGTCACCAGCATCGAGGCTATCTCGCTCATCGAGGCAAACATGTGAGCGGGCTCTCATATAGGCCTTTTCATAGGAGACTTCGAGAAGCCTCCAAACTTCATCGTCTAATAGTATCTCCCAGATAATACGAGCTCTATCCTTCTGCGTGGCGATGATTTCTTTGTTCTCCCTGCGTATCCGGTTTATCAGCCGGGCCATGTCTTGATAGCTATCGGTCAGCTCCTCTTCCAGGCGAAGGCGAAGATATTTGGTGAGGGCCGGGCTCTCTGTGGAGATGGCAATAGCAATACAGCCCCTTTGCAGAATAGAGGGGACCACCACATCTCCTAGGCCCTCCACATTGTTCACGAGAATATTCATATCCCGCGCCTCCTCTTCAATAGCACGATTTAATTTTGAGTCGCTGGTGGCGGGTATCACTATAAATGCACCCTGCAGATACTTGCCAAAATCACCGGTTAGATCGCACTCTACAAGCTCAACCTGCCTTTGCGAGTCCTTCGCCAGCTCCAAGATCCCGAGGGAGAAATCGCGGGATAAGACTCTCACCGGCCCGTATTGGGAAAACAGCCTGGCTTTGCGCTCGCCGACCGCTCCCCCTCCGAAAATAACCACAAGCCGAGCCTTAAGGTCCAGAAAAAGTGGCAATCGAGGCCCTGGTGATTGGATATCCCTTTGCTTTGCCATTATCACCTCTCTTAAATCCTGGCGCTAGTCTTCTTGTACTCAAAATCACTAAAGAGCACCCGATAATCACTTATGCCTGATCTTTGCGACAGCCGATCTGCGATCATCAGGCAGTCGCCTCGGCTTTTTGAGTGTACCATGGTGTAAAGATTATAAGGCCAGTCCTCGGCAACCGCCCTCTCATAGCAGTGGGTAACCTCATCTACTCCGGCGAATAGCATGCCTGCAGTCTCCACTTCTTCTGGAGCCACCCTCCAGGCAATCATGGCATTAGCTACAATTCCCAGGGCCCGATGACCAATGGTAGCGGCAAAGCGACGAATTATGCCTGCCTCTTGCAGGGCACGCAGTCGAACTATAACCTCCTCCTCGGATATGCCCACCCGATCTCCCAAGACTCGATAGGGTCGCGACGCAAGCTCCACTCCGTCCTGGGCAATCTTGAGCAGATCAAGATCCTTTTCATCCATCAGAGCCACCCCCAGGGGTCCTGGAAAGGATAGCGATCTACTCCTCCCCCGGGAATTTGGCGGGGCATATCGGCAGGGTTGCCGTAGACCTGATGGTCGCTCCAGTAGTTGCCACCGACTTTTGGCCCGCCGTCCCACTGGTTTTGCCCATTATCGGCTGCATTCTGGATGCCATTGTCCGCGAAGACGTTATGGTAGAGCAAAGAACGCGCACAATCCACCAAATTGGCGCCGGCCATCCGATTATCATAAATGTTATTCTCGGTGATGCTGCAGTCCTTCGAGCTGCTCATACGCAGGCCATAACGGCTATTCTCACCCAGTATATTTCCAGTGAGAGACAAATTGCGAGAAGACTGGACATAAATTCCCTGGCCGTTTCTCAGAGCGGTGTTGTTCTGGACAATTGCATAAACCAACTGTTGCAGTGATAAGCCATCAACTTTGTTCCCGCTGACATTGTTTGCCTGCAGATAACAGTAATTGCTGCCTGCAAGATATATGCCTCGATCATTGGTTTTTGCAGCATTTCCCAGGAGAGTGCAATTATTGGATTTGCTTAGAAGCAGCCCATCCTCCTGGTTTTCGCTCGCGCTGCAATTTTGAATCTTGCAGAGCCGAGATCCATGAAGAGCCATGCCAATCCGGCAGAACTGCATTTTGCACCCCAATAGACTGTGGCCCTGTGCGTTGTCAGCCCGAAATCCCTCGGAAGAGCAATTACTGACCTGGTTATAGGCAAACTGGCACCAGGAAGATGATTCGGCCCCAATGCCAATCCGACAATCTCCTGCCCGGCTATGAGAGACGGTGCAGGCCAGACTGTCCTGGAGGAGATAGCCAGTTTCGGCCCATGTGATGCTGCTGTTAATTATATTGCATTTAGTGGAATTGACCAGCAAAACGCCGACGCTGCTGTTTTTAAGGGTTAAGTTGGCGGCGCTGATGTTTTTGCATGATATAAGCCCCAAGAAGCCACAGCTCTCAGGAGCCATGAGATTGGATTTTCCTACCAGATAACAGGCAGGCCTATCGTCTACAAGATTGCTCTGATCGATATCCTGTAAAAAGAAATCATGGTTTGATGATCCTGATTGGCCCTGGCCGGAATCGATGCGCAGATTGTAAGAGTTTTCCCAGAGGACGTTCTCCCTCAGCAGATTTTTTGTGCTGGCGCGCAATGAGATTCCATAGACATTGCGGTATGCCCGGTTGGAGATAAGCGAGTTTTCTGCACAACCTTGAAGAAGGATACCATTGCCGTTCTCAGAAAGAAGGTTGCTCACCAGATGATTTTGATTGGCTCCTTCGGCAAATATTCCTGCCCGCTCGTTCTTCTCGCATATGTTGTCGTTGACGAAGCAGCTTTGCGATCCTCTCAGACTTATGCCGACTTTGCCGCCCGTTATGTAGTTATTCGTCAGATTATTGCGGGCGCAATCAACAACATCAAGAGCGCTCACATAGCCGCGAGAAAAGTTGTTATATGAAACATTGTTGCCCTGAGAACGGGTGAGCACCACACCAAATCCGTTTCCAGACAATGTATTATTGAGAACATTGTTTTCTAGGGAGTCTTCTATTTGTATGCCCTCTAAAGCAGAGATCTGGCAACCGGATATCGTGCCCCCCCAGGTACTGTTGATTCTAATGGCTGTGCTCCCAGATATGGTACTGTGCAAAACATCACAATTCGCGCCGAATATCTCCACACCCTGAGGCGAATCGATGCGACAATCCCTTATGGAATTATTCTCACCGGTTACTTTGACCGCCGTCGCGATGCCAGTTATGGTGCAACCTATAAGTTGATTATCATGGGAAGCGAGGCTGACAGCAGGATCTTTTCCACGGGCCTTTATGGTGATGTCGGATACCCTGCATCCTGATGCAGTTATTGCTAATGATCCCTCTATTATTACCTGACCCCTTGCAGTGATGTTCAGGCTCCGATCGACGATAGCACCGGCATAATTTCCCGGCTGGATTTGAATTGTATCTCCATTGCTTGCCTGAAAGATGGCGGCCATAAGCGTCTTGGCATCTCCGGATTCACCCGGATCGACAACTAGTGTCTTAGCCTGGCAGGAAGCGACTAAAGCCAAGAGGAAGATGGCAATACATGGTTTCATCGTTTCTGTTTTATGCCTTTACAGGCTATTAAATCTATGGCGGCATGTAGAAAGATAGAAATATGCAAATCCATTATCCCTATTTTGAGCAGGGAAGGATTCTCATGGCAGGATTTCGCATACTAATTATTGAAGATGATCCGGAACATGCCGAATTGATTCGAATGGGCTTTAGAAGGCATGATGAATTCTTCCTGGATTTCGCGGCCTCAGGTGAAGAGGGGCTGAGGATGATCGCAGCCACCGCCTATGATCTGATCTCAGTGGACCTGGTATTGCCGGGCATTGGAGGTCTGGATGTTCTGGTGAGGATCAGAAAGCTTGATCAGGATATTCCCGTGGTCATGGTCTCCGGCCACGGCACTACAGAGATGGCAGTGGTTGCCTTTGAGAACAGAGCCACCAAATATGTGGTCAAGAGCCTGGAAAGCTTCAAGAGTCTGCCTTATGTCTTCGAGAACCTCATTCAAGAGGCCAGATTTAAAAGCAGCGAAAGAGCAATGCGCGGGCAGATAGAGCGATCGGAGAGAATTCATAGAAATATTGTGGAGAACGCCCTGGCCGGTATTTATATCTTGCAGGATGGTGGCTTTCGGCTTGTCAATCCAAAATTGGGCGAGATATTCGGATGCTCAGCCCAGAGCCTGCTTGGCCTGCCCTTCTGGCAGCTCGTCAAGCCCGACGACATGCAGTGCGTCAGCCGTCTGCAGCGCGACCTATCCTCGGATATACCTGTTTATGAGTCGAAGGTAAAACGCAAAGACGGAACTTGCCGCTGGATTGAGTTTCGAACCGTTCCTATTGAGTACGAAGGCAAGAGAGCAATGCTAGGCAATCTTCTAGACATAACAGATCGAAAGGAAAGAGAGATCGGAATGATCCAAGCAAACCGGGAGCTTGCCGCCATGGACGGCATAATGCAGACCTGTTTGTCCTCATCAGATGACAGGGATAAGAGGCTGGCCGATGCCCTGGCTCATCTCATAGCAGGTATGGGATGTGCACTGATTGGGGGAATATTCCTCAGGGAAGAGAGCAGCCTGGTGCTACGAGCCCTGCATGGATCGGTGGAGGAGCTGATCGAATTTATCAATGGGATGGATTTGAGTGCTCTTCTGGTCATGCCTCGCGTCCATAAATGCGAGACTGACTCGGACCGGAAATGGATGTCGTCGCCCATTGCATGTACCGGCGAGGCAAAGGGAGCGGTGGTTGTTGCCTGTACGGATGCAGACGGTGCACAAGGACTCAACTTTCTGGAAAAGGCAGCCGGACGTATCGGCTATCTCCTGAATATATGCGACAAAAATAAAATGACGCTTTCCTCAGAAGAGCCATTCGCTCAGATAAAAACCAGCTACGCACCCAGCTAAGGTATTACATCAGTCTGATCTGATTAAAGCCATGGTTGTGAGTGGACAATGTAACTTGTTTTTTAACAGCGGACCGTTCTCCACCGAAATTATATCTTAGCCGAAAAATTCAGTCAGCCAGTCCACCTGTCCGGCAGGAAGTTGCAGCCGTCCATGGACGATTTCCGTTACCATTTCTGCCACCTCGGGCGGACTCTTTCCGGTGGTATCAATCTCATCAACCCGGTCGCAGCGCTCTGTCGCTTCCACTAAAATGACGTCCAACGCTTCTGCCTCCAGGTTCTCCTGGATTTTGGTAGAGGAGTAGCCCCGTGCCTCCAGACGCGACTTTAGGGCAGAAGGTGCCAGTCGCAAGACTATGGCCCATTTTGCGAAGTGATGAGCGAAATGGCCTTCCAGTATGAGGAGCTCATCGCAGTCCTGCTCCGCCAGATAGTTGGCAAGCGCATCCATGTCAGCTTCCAGACAGCCCCTATCCGGATCTTTGCCGAAATTCATGCCCCCTTTCACCAGGGCATTTATATCGATGACCCGGTAGGGCAAGAGAGCGGCAATGGTAGTCTTTCCCGTACCGGGCGTGCCTGTCAGAGCTACTAGCATATTTCCTGAAAAGCGGAAAGGAAACGGTCGTTCTCAGAAGGCGTTCCAATGGTCACGCGGGCATGATGCTCTCCGGCCCCCCCAAAAGAGCGGCAGTCCCGAATGATGATGCCTCTAGCCAGAAATCCCTCCACATACTCGCGTGAGTCGCACTCGGTCTCCAGGTAAAGGAAGTTGGCCTGGGAAGGGTGCGCCCCTGTCACTTTTTGCAGCCGCTCCCGCTCCGATCTTATCATTTCCACGGACCGGCGCATGAAGGGCAGATCGGAAAGAGCCGCAGCTCCCGCCGCAACTGTTGCACAGCTGATGCCATAGAAGGGGGGCGCAGCTCTCCTGTATTGATCGGCTATCCACCGGGGCGCGATGGCATAGCCCAGACGCATGCCTGCCAGGCCGAAGGCTTTGGACAGCGTGCGACCTACAATCAGGTTGTCATGCTGCTCCACCAGTCGGATGAGACTTTTGTCTGCGAATTCCACATAAGCCTCATCCAGGAACACAATTGCCTCTGTACTTTCCAGCAGAGCGCAGACCTCCTCCTCGCTAGTCACATTGCCGGTGGGATTGTTGGGAGAGCAGAGAAAGGCCATCTTAATGTCCGCCGGCATATCGCCTGCTACCTCAAAATGCGGACCGCGAGGCGCGAGAATGGGCGTCGCTCCAGCGGTGATGGTCAAGATCTCATAGTAGCTGAAGGTTGGGATGGGAATGAACGTCCTATCACCCTTTTCCAGGAAGAGGCGGGTGAGGGTGTCCATGACCCCATCCATGCCCGCTCCGATGATTATCATCTCTTCGGGAAAGCCGGTATAAGAGGCGATGCCCGCAATCAGCTCCTCGGGTTCAGGGTATCTCTCCGGAGAGATGCCGGCCAAAGCCTGCGCTACCTTGGGGCTGGGGCCATAGGGATTCTCGTTGCTGCCCAGCTTCACAATCGTTTCCGGCGCGATCCCATATTTGCGAGAGATCTCTCCAAAGCCCTTGCCTGCCACGTAGGGCTTGAGCTGACTTAAGGCTGGCCGAAGCCTGGCTTGCCGCCAGGAATCAGAGTGACTCTCCAATCACGCTCACCACTTTATCGATCTCATCTTTTCCGACTACAAGGGGCGGTATGAAGCGCAGGGTGTGCTCACCGGTGCTGTTGAGCAGAACACCCTTAGCCAGAGCCTTTTCGACCAATGTCTTACAATCCGCCTCCAGGTCAACGCCAACCAACAAGCCCAGGCCGCGAAATTCGCGAGGCGCGAGCTTTGCCAGCTGGTTCTTCAGGTACGCGCCCATCTCCTCGGACCTCTCTACCAGCCGCTCGTCTTTTATGACCTGAATGGCTGCCAGTGCAGCAGCGCAGATGAGCGGTCCTCCTGCAAAGGTGGAGCCGTGGTCACCCTTCTGGAAAGCTTCGGCGGCTGGGCCCGTGGCCAGCATAGCACCAATGGGAAGGCCCCCAGCCATGGCTTTGGCCAGAGTCATGATGTCCGGCATAACAGCCGAATGCTCCTTGCCAAACCATTTTCCCGTACGGCCAAAGCCGGTCTGAACCTCATCGAATATGAGCAGCGCACCCTTATCATCGCATATCTGCCGGGCGGCGCGAAGATACTCTGCATCTGCCACATAGACCCCGGCTTCTCCCTGCACCGGCTCTAAGATAACAGCACCAGTCTCGGCAGTCACAGCTGACTTTAGCGCCTCTGTATCGTTGTAAGGAACGAATGTCGCTTCATTCAAAGGCCGGAATGGCTCGCGATAGATGGGTTTGTAGGTGGTTCCCAGCGCCCCAAGGGTGCGGCCGTGAAAGGCGCGCTCTGCAGCCACGATCTTCGATTTACCTGTGGCGCGGCGGGTCAGCTTCAATGCCGCCTCCACGCTCTCTGCGCCGGAGTTGCAGAAGTAGGCCCTCTTCATGCCGGTGAGGGCCTTCAGCTCCTCAGCCAATAGCACCTGATTTTCCGTGTAGTAGAGGTTGGAGGTGTGAATCAGCCTCTCTGCCTGCTTAGATATGGCCTGAGCTACGGCCGGGTGGCAGTGGCCCACGTTGTTCACGGCGATGCCGGCCACAAAGTCCAGGTACTCCTTTCCTTCCGAGTCCCAGACACGGGCTCCGCTGCCGCGCACGAGCAACACATCCTGGCGGGCGTAGGTCTGGAATATAGCCTCTGATTCCCTGGCCTTGAGATCATTTTTTTCGATCATAGACATTGCTTCCGGTTCCATCACAAGGGACTGTTTTGACTTCATTTTAACGGCACACTCTTCACACGGTCAGTTATGCTTAAGGTATTTCGATACATTATGCGATCGTTAAGCCCGCTAAATTGGGAAGATCATAGATATAAATTGCCTGGCTAGGCCCTTAAACGGTGCCAGGCTAAAAATGATTCCGCGAAATAATATTGCGATCTGCTTTACTGACTGAATAGTTCCTTGCTTAGACATCTTTGCGCTCAAAAAAGCTGCCTATTCCTCCTCATTATCCGAACAATGATGCTTCTTTTTCAGAAACCACCAGAGAGCCAGCAAGCCAATCACGAATAGCTTTATTTTTATAATCTTCTTTATAAGTTTGAACATGGTCTATTTCACCAGAGCTATATGTGTCTTAAAACTATAAAACTGTGACCT
>JAQTXY010000075.1 GCA_028688535.1 Methanothrix sp.
TCAATTCCAGTAATCGCAATCCTGAAACTCAAACCTATTCTGCTGGGCTGCCACTATCTTCAGAAAGCTCCCCCGCACCTGCAGAATACGAGGATGCTGACGTAGCATACACCTTGCGCCATATTGCCGAGTCTCCAGCCTGCACATAGGCATAGGTCACTCCATTAAGCAGCGCCTGTGGTGATCCAATAATGCTTCCACCATGACCGATCCAGAGCGCGCCGGACGGATTCCAGGGATTGCCGGAAAAGACATTTTCCCACATTGCACCATCATTGCCCCGAGCAAAGGCATGAACCCTGCCGGAGGTATCTGTGCAAGCATACGGATCGGAAGTGATGCCACCGCCTAAGCTTATCAGGGCACAGGTCACCGGATTGCTCAGGCCGTTGACATTTGCCATCCTGAGTGCATTGTCCGTTCCGCGGTAGACCGCTAACAGGTAACCGCTGGTTCCTGGATTTAGAGCGGCGAAAGGCGCTCCTTGAATGGAGCCACCCAGGCCATGCCAACTGCGGACATATACTCCAGAAGAGAGAATGCCCCGGTTATCCCAGAGACCATTGTCGCCGCCAACTGCAAAGACATGCATCTGGCTGTTTGAGTCGAATATCACAAATGGCCTGCTGTTTAGATATCCGCCCAAGCCAATCCAGTTGCAGGACGACAGATCATTGACGTTGAACTCGCAGAGCCAGAGAGAATTATCGCTGCCTCTGACGACAATCTCCATCAAGTTGCCATAGGTTGGCTCCATGGCCGCAGTTGCCTGAGAACTGAGTAATCCGCCCAATCCTTTCCATCTGCCTGTCCAACTTGACGTATCAAAGACATAATCCCAAAGCCCATTATCCCCACCGCGAGCAACAATGTGTATCCGACCGTTTTTGTCCTTGGCGGCATAAGGCGCTGTAGTCAGAACTCCACCAAGGCAAATCCAGGATCCGTCCACATTATCCCAGAGCCCATTGTCCCCTCCTATGACGAATACGTGCCTTCTGCCCTGATTATCGACTATGGCAGTGTGCTCATATTTCTTGTATCCGCCAAGGGATGTCCAGGTCTGTGGCACAGGGGGATTCTTTATGGAGATAGATGGATCGCCGTAAACGTTAACCACGTAGTAGTTCATCAGCCATGCACCGCTATAGGGATACATGCTCGACTTCATCAGGTGTAGAGCATCTGCGGCAGGCTGCTGCGATACCAGTCTCTTCACATATTCATAACCCATTCCCGCATTGGTGATGGTCATGGCAAAGCTGGTCTGGCCGGGAGAATACCATGATACCCTGGTTGCGGAGACGGTAGCAATACCGCCTTTCTTGAGGATGGCATATTGCAGGTTACCTGCATCTTCGGGATAACCATTCAAACAGGAACACTGATAGGTGAAAGATGGATGAGTATTGTCAAGGCTGGGTGCATAGCTGCTGAGCATGAAGGCCCCGTCACTGCAAGAACCATAACCCACATAGGCACCTTGGGAACTGCCATGCCCCCACCAACCGACTATACCAAAGTCGCTGCCTGCCCAACGATTGGGAACAACGCTGCCCCCTCTCAGTTCCTCCTCACTGGCAAATATCGAATCCAATGTGCATGATCCGGAAACACCCTGCTGGTACATTCTCCAGGTAGAGTAGCCATTGGTGGACAGATAGTCGTTCTTCATCTGTTCGCCCAAGTATGCACCATCTGTACTGCTATCAGAAAAACTCATGGGCAGAAGAGCGCTCTTTCTCCAGGCAGTGCTGCCGGATGTCTCGTAGTCGATCGTCTTTTGCAGAATGCTATCTAATGTGGCATAATTTGCGCTGTAGACGGGAATTCTTCCCACATAGACCTCGGAAGAGAAGTCCACGCCACCTGACGTTGTTAAGTCCGACCATTCGCCATAAAGGCCATCTCCATCGATGTCCCAGTTGCCGGTCAGATCAGCATAAAATGCATCTGTGGGTGCATTCTCATAGCCATCACCAGCGCCGTAGCGCGGCCAGCACATTTTCATGGGAATATCGCCTTCCCCGGACTCATATGGACTTGGATTTCCTATCAATAGTACATATTTGATGCCCAGGGAGGCATAGTTATTCTTCAGCCATTGCCTGATCTTCTCAGCTTTTCCGTTGGGAGATTGCCCGGCCAGCACGCCAAAATCGGTCTCAGTCACTACACTGACCGTGCATCCGAGTGACTGCTTGAGAGCAATAAAAGCATTCAGCTTGCTGCTCGCAGATCTGATGGCGTTTGTTGTAATAATGACATAGCGGCCTGTTGCACTGGTATCTGAGCTAGCCGCGATCTGTGCACCATAAGAATCCTTCAATTCGTTATAGTTGATGAACATGCCAGGTGCCAGGCTATCCATCACTGTATCCCTTAAAAGATTTGATTCATCAGCACTGATCGCAGGCAGCAGGTCGTATGAGATCTTCACAGTTACATTCTCTATGAGGATTAGAGTCTTCTGCACTGGGTTGTATTTGAAGGGTATGAACTGCACTGGGACGAATATCCATTTTCTCATCTGCGAGTAGGGCAATAGCTGAACATTTTTCTCAGGATATGCTAAGTCGTTCTGATAGACCGCACTTTTTATGATCTCAATTGGCTCATCTGAAGCAGCGAAATCATATGTCCCATTGTCTGATAAGATCCTGGGCTCTGGCGCGGGCCGGATATTGTAGGTCCCGTCAAGATGTTTTATATTTTCAGATATGACCTCCAATTTGACACTGGAAATATCTGCATTAGGGGGAACGAGAACATTAGTGTTGCTACTCGGCAGCATTGGCTCTCCAGTAATATATTTAATGGAAAAGTCATTCATATCTATGCTGTCATAGCCTTCAGCATCCTTTGTAATATTGTACTTATTAGAGTTGAGCTCTAAGGTTATTTCATTTGCTGCCACTCCAACCACGTTCCCTACGCTGATATTACCTGCTAAAGACCGACTGGATGTAGCGGCAATAGGTAGAAGTCCAACTGCCTCTTGTTCGCCAAGATAATGGTTTGCGCCAGCATCTACCATAATATCACTCGCTGTCTCTATGGATGCCGTGATTGCTCTTCCGCTCGTATTTCCATCACTTGCAGTAACCGAAGGCAAGAATAGAGGACCCGGCGATGAAAGCGATCCTGGATTTTCGGCTAAGCCTTTGCATGATGCAAAAGATAAAAATAGAATGAATACCAAAATAATAATATTCCCTCTGTTATCTCGTATCAACTAGATCACCCTACTTTACATACTAAATACTTTTAACTAATAACCCCTATGCTCGAAATTTTTTTATTATGTATTCCCCTGATGAATATATATATATCGTGCCGGAACACAACATAAATGACTAAGTACACGAGCGGCAAACATTTTAACTATTTTTTGAATATGTTTCTTACTTCGTGAACTACTCTATTGCATGATTTCATTGATGCAAGATAGAATTCACAGAATATTTATATATAATATAATTAAAATGAAAATCAATTTGAATAGTTCTATCTGCTATATGTTGCACCACATTGTAATTCATTAGTGTAGTTATATAATAATTATGCATTTAAGATATATTAGGCTAATGGTACCAAGATCTGTTTACAATATTTTACTACAAAGTTATATATACCCCAACTTTGGAAGAAAGCTAAAGTGAATATTAATGAAAAATATAAACAGCGGATCATTATTATTAATATACCTTTTATATATAGTTGTTACTGAGCCTGCCTGTGCCATAAGAGTAAGCCTGTCATCAGGAGATGGAGGAGGCGATGTGGCAATCATCGATAGCTATAAACTATCTACGGATACCGCCCTGAAATCGGAATCGATACTTGATGGACATAATATATACCAGAATCGCCGTCTCCTTGGAGACGGCAATAATGACCTTACCCATTACGTTGAAGGAAATGGATATAATTCGAAAAACGTTGTTAAGAGTTCTGGACCACTGAGTATTTCCACATCAGCGACCGCCTCACCCCAGTCTGCATCATTGTCCCAAGCAGTGATGGGCACGGGCAATATTTTTGCAGAATTGCAAGGGTCTCAAAGGACTGATTTTGTGGAGCAGAAGACAAATGTGATAGGTGGAGGCCTGTCATTATCCCAGAGCCTCGCAGCCGGCAGCCTCCTTTCAGCAAGGCAGGATACAACGATGAACGGCGGCTCTTGCTTCCTTGAAGCCAATTCCTTATCCAGTGACAATGCTATGTTGGTAAATGGGATTTTTTACACAGTAGACGATATATCGGCAGATCTGACCGCGGCATCCCAAGGAATGGCTTGGACAATGGGAGATATATTCGCATATGGAGAAAATTGCCTGGATAAAGATACATTGAGAATGATCGGTTCGAAGAATATGGGTCTTTCCTTCGATTCTAGCTATCTTAAAGACAGTGAAAATACTGAGGACGCCCCCATATTTAAGGGATCTGTGCAGACCAACGCAGTCAATATGGATCGTGACGTTTTTGATAGCGCCTCCCAAGCCAGCCAGGCCCAAGCATCAACCGAATCTGCACTGCAATCTCAGACCTATGGTGGCCGAGTGGGCAACTTTTGGGGATGGCTCCCACTTGGTAATAGCTACGATGGCGGAATCTATGGACCTGCCCGGAGATGGAACCAGGAAAACCCAAGCATTCAATTGTATCTTCTCACAGACTCCAACTACTATGCAGAGGGCTTAAACACTAATTCGGTCTGTGCGGCTATTCAAACAGCTGCGAACATATGGGATGCTGCAACTTATCAGAGACTCTTTGCAAGTACAGTATTGCCCAGTAGCAGCGTTTCCCGCGATGTCCCAGACGGGAAATCAGTTCATTCCTGGGAGTATATTGGACTCTACAACGGGGTTTACTCCCCGGGTCATGCTCACACCTGGTATACCACCAGCAGTCAAGAGGATGGCTTTTATCAGATAACCGACTCAGATGTCGATTACAATACGTATTATAATTGGAATACGAATGGGATTAGCGGTGGAACAAATTATGATATCGAGACCATTGCCGTTCACGAGCTTGGCCATACCCTGGGCCTAGCGGACCTCTATAACAAGGATAACGCCCCCCTCTACAAGGCACAGGTTCAGCAGATAATGAACTACCAGTACAATCATCCTCTGTGGCTGGGAAATGGAGATCGCCAGGCTATTTGGGCGATGTATGGGCGGTGAGACAAATGCAAACATCAATATGTAAAGTAGTAATCGCACTAATTTTTATGCTTAACATAATTAGCCTGCCGGTATTCTCTGTAACCGTATCCCTGAGTTCGAATAATGCATTGACCGAAGCATCCCTAACCCAAAGCTATGAGATTGATAGGTCAACCGATCTTAGAGTCCAGACATGTCTTGGAGAAGGCACCATCAAGCAGACATTGTGGGCAGCCGGTCAAGGCGACAATAAAATCAGCCAATCTTTGAGCAAAGGGGATCAAAGTGCATACAGCACAATATCTTCAGAAGGCTGCTTCGGCCTGAACTCCAACACTTTAGCCACAGGAACAATGTTGGACCTCTGCACAAGCTTAGGGGCATCCGGCGAAACCAGAAGTCTGCTTTCCGGATCGACCGGATCGTCCTTTGCCACCCAGGAGGCTTGGACACTAGACGGCAGCCTGACCTCAAATCAAGCCCTAATTGTACGATGTGACAAAGTCAGGGCTGATCAGAGTACCGGTATCATAGGTGCCCTTGGCTATTCATTGGGCCGGTCCGCGTTAAAAGATAAAGAGGCAGTGGTTACAGGAGGACTCAACGGCCTGGGTACAGTGTTCAGCCAGATGACCGCCATTGCCTCAGATGAGGTCCGTGCATCAGGAGAAATCAAGAGTATCAGCCTGGATAGCAAGTCCTACTCAACTACAAAAGCCACTTCTGCCCAAGGGGAGACCTATTCCTATCTCTCCTCTCGCGATGGTCTGCACTCTACCCTTGCAGCCAACGCCAATGAACACGTTGGAGTGCAGCAAAATATAGCGGCGGAGGATGGCATCATGGCTTATGCCAGTGCAAGAGACCGCACCGGTTTCCTTAGTCTGGCGGAAGAAGGGAGCATCGCATCCGGTAGCATACTCGCTTCGACAGACGGGCGTCCCTGCATTAATAAAGAGCTCACAGGAGACACACAGAGCATAGTATTGCAAGCCGCACCTCTCGCAGGAGCTGAACTCTTTGCCCTGCCTCTGCACAGCTCAACCAGACCGTCATCCATAATTGATAACGATAATATAGAACACATATTTGTTCGAGGAGGAGATGGCTCACTTTGGGACAACAAGGGCGGAGACTGGTACTCATTGGGAGGATATTTTAACCTCAATCCATCGGCAGTAAAGGATGGCAATGGCAACATCCATATTTTTGTGCAGGGCGGCGATCTCGGTCTTTGGGACAGAAAGCTCACAAGCACTATAGGCGGGGATTGGACCAATCTCGGAGGACAAATCACATCATCTCCCAGTGCCGTAATAGAGCCTGCATATCCCTCCTGGATTGCAATCGCTGTGAAGGGAACCGATAATTCTCTCTGGATACGAAACCTCTATACTACTACTATGACCGCCGGCTCTTGGAGCAACATGGGCGGATACATAAAGGGAGATCCATTTTTAGTAGCTTCAAATGATGGTTCCAACTATGTGTATGCCCTTGTAAGGGGCGGTGATGATGGATTATGGGTCAACAAAGCACAATCTGGGCCAACGATCGCTAGCTCAGTAGGATGGTATGGATTCGGCAACAGTTTATCCTCAGACCTGGGCGGCGCGATTGAGCCGGTCTCAAACGGTTTTCTTAAGGTGGCCGGGCGGGGCTCCGACAACGCACTCTGGATGTGTGATATCGATTTGGTTGCATCTCCCAACGGCGAAATTGAATATGCCTGGAGCTCATTAGGCGGAATCATAACCTCAAACCCTTATGTTGCATTCGATACCAGCGGCAATATCCATACCTTTGCTCGCGGCAGTGACAATGGGCTCTGGGATAACAAGGGTATCTGGGAAAGCGGCGTGTATGAGCATAATTGGCACTCATTGGGAGGTATAATCACCTCAGATCCAAAGCCCTTGATGAATACGAATATGGGTCAGATCGATATAGCAGCTCAGGGAGGAGACGGAGCACTGTGGATCAACAGGATGAACCCGAATTATCCCGCAGATTTCAATTGGTATGGTCTTGGTGGTATTATCACCTGATCATGAGCCAAAATAGATTTGATTATTGAAATCACCGTTATTGATGATTTCAATAATCTTAGTTTTATAACGTTGCATCAAGTTTTGTTATAGAACCTCCCTGGCTCTGCCATTCACTCCATGTAGTTCCATCCCAATTTCTATGCCATAGAGCACCATCAGTCCCAATTGCATAGACTCCAACATTGCTGCCAGATGATACTGCATCGAAGTCTGTTATCGCACCACCCAGGCTCTGCCAATCACTCCATACAACACCATTCCAATTTCGGTACCATAGAGCATTATCTCCACCGCGTGCGAAGACAAAGACACTACCTCCAGATGATGTGGCATCAAGGAGATCTATCCAACCGCCCAGGCTCTGCCAATCACTCCAGGCAACACCATTCCAATTTCGGTACCATAGAGCATTATCTCCACCGCGTGCGAAGACATAGACACTACCTCCAGATGATGTGGCATCAAGGAGATCTATCCAACCGCCCAGGCTCTGCCAATCGGCCCAGTTAACGCCATTCCAATTTCGGTACCATAAGGCATTATCTCCACCAATTCCGAACGCATAAACACTGCCCGCAGTAGATGTGGAATCAAGGTTTGTTATAATGCCTCCCAGGCTCTGCCAATCGGCCCAGTTAACGCCATTCCAATTT
>JAQTXY010000076.1 GCA_028688535.1 Methanothrix sp.
TCGTCCTTTTTCCCCTTCCTCAGTGTCAAACCGGCCTTTTCTCACCCTCCTCGAAGCATGTGTGCAATTTATTGGAAGGCTTATAAATTCATTTCGGAGGGCTGGACCTAAACCAGGCCTTTCCTCTCAAAAACAGATGACGTAGCTCTATTTCAGTCTCTTGACTGCTCCGTAACCTCTGGAGACGGATTTGCCCAGCCCGAGGTGGTCCGGAATAGCAAATGTTGTGGTGAACTCTCCTCGTATTCCCGTTACCTTTGTCCCTTTCAGCAGGCAGATCTCATCCTTCATCCCTCCCACCTCCAGCCGGATGTGCTCCTTGGCCACATAGCCCAGCCCCTTTGAGGCGGAGAGGATGTTGCCCACCAGTATTCTTCTCAGCAGATCTCTTCTTTCCTCTCTGCTTGCATTTATATATTTTGGATAGTTTTGCTGGCTGAGGGCCAGCCACGGAGTTATGAAGCAGTAGCTTAAAATTTCCTCAGAGCAGCCGAACTCCTCGCCCTTCAGGGCGTAGAGCAAAATACCGGTATATAATCCAAGTTAAAGAGAGCTTGAGGGAGGAAGTGACCCGCGCTCGTGTTCTCATGTAAAACAGAAACGAAACACGAGCAGGAGTTGTCATCCTCCTGCACCCGAGTTTCTTTTTCGAACTTCATGGCCAGCTCTAACCAGAGATCTTTTTGACACTTTCATCCTGATACATCTCTCGGTTCATCAGCAAATGGTGCAATATGCATAACACTTTTCTAGCCAAGGCAACAGCTGCAACGTTATGCCCTTTTTTAGCCTGTACCCTTAAGAAGAATCTCTTTAACTTGGATTTATTTGTTCTGGCTATGACCTGAGCAACTTCCACAAGTATCCTTCTGATATGCCTTGAACCATGTTTAGTTATGCTGCCTGTAACAAGTTTATCCGCTGACTGATAAACAGCTGGAGCCAAACCCGCCCAGGCCGCAAGTTGTTTTGGTTTATCGAAATCCTTGAAATCACCGATCTCAGAAAGAATTATCACAGCTGCCGTAAATCCAATTCCTGGAATGGACATTGCAATCCTGAGATCCTCTTTCCTGCTCGCAACTCTGCCCTTGATTTCATTGTCGAGTTCGTCGATCCTCTTCTAGATGGATTCCATCTGCTCTAAACCGCCTCGAATCAAAAGGACTTGAGTGGTATCACGGCTACCTCGGATGGATTCCTTTATCTAATCAGCCTTCTTTCTGATCTGCTTCACAGGAATGCCTTCGATAATCTCTTCGATACTGACTCCATCCAATAATGAGTTCAAGAGATAGAGACCCGATTTGCCAAAGATATCCGCCAGCACTGAAGATAGCTTTATGCCACAACTTTCAAGTGCATGATGAATTCGGTTCTTCACTCTGGTCATGTCGTTGACATATCCTTCCCTAGCTCTGGTTTGAAGTGAACCCCTCCAAGTGGACAATAAGTTAAGCAATGCCAACTCATGGAGGGAAACATATGAAGAAGACGAGGCGGCGTTACGATCGAGACTTCAAGATATCAGTACTAGCTGAACTCGATGCAGGCAAGCCCCTTGCCCAAGTAGCTCGCGAATATGGCATTCATCCCAGTCTACCTTGCCGATGGAAGACGGAATTGGCTGAGAATCCTGAAAAAGCATTCAGAGGTAACGGAAACAAGTACAAAGATCAGGCAAGGATCGCAGAACTGGAACGGCTTCTTGGCCAGGCCCATGCAGAAATTGAACTTTTAAAAAAAGCCTTCGCCATGACTCAGAAGAAGATCCACGAGGAGAGACTGAAACCGATGTTGAGGGACGATATATGATCATTCAAGATGCTCAGTCAAATGATCATCTGCTGCCAATTTCTCGATCCTGCCAGGCCCTCGAAGTAAGTCGCGGCGGCTATTATGAATGGCTAAAGCCATTTGAAGAGATCTCCTCAGAGAATGGCGAATATTTGGATCTGGTTGGTCAGATTCAAGAGATCGCTTCCGAGTTTACTTGTTACGGATACAGAAGGATCACTGCAGAACTCAGGAATCGAGGTCATGCTGTCAACCATAAGCGCGTGCTGAAAATCATGCGACAGGAAAAACTGCTTTGCCATAAGAGAAGATTCAAGCCAGTAACCACCGATTCCACACATGGCCTGCCCACATATCCAAACCTTTTGAAAAACAAGGAAATTACAGGACTGAACCAGGTTTGGGCTTCTGATATCACGTATGTGCAGTTGCCGCATGAGCACATCTATCTCGCGGTCGTTCTGGATCTGTACAGCAGAAAGTGCATTGGATGGGATCTGAGCAGGAGCCTAAAAAGCGACCTGGCCATGAATGCTCTGGCAAAAGCACTGGTGAGCAGGACAACTGAATCTCTAGACGATCTTATTCATCATTCTGATCAGGGCGTTCAATATGCGTCCAAGGATTATGTAGACTGTCTTAAGGCGCATAGCATCCAGATCAGCATGTCGAGAAAGGGAAATCCGTATGACAATGCATTTGCTGAAAGTTTTATGAAAACTTTGAAGGTTGAGGAGGTATATATCAATGAATATGAGACATTTGAAGATGCTCTCAGAAATATCTGGCATTTTATTGAAGATGTGTACAACAAAAAGAGGCTGCATTCAGCCCTGGGCTATAAATCTCCGATTCAGTTCGAAATGGAGGTTGCCTTAAATACCATTGCTTAACTCTTTGTCCATTATCAGGGGTTCAGTCCACTATCCTGGATAACTATCTGGAGATTGCCGCCAAGGAGAATAAATCAACTATTGAGATCCTCGATTATCTGGTGGACCAGGAATTAAGAAGCAAGGAGGGTCGGTCTTTGGCTCTTAGAACGCGAAAGGCGGGTTTTCCTATGGAGAAAAGGTTAGTTGATTTCGATTTTGGATTTCAACCGTCTCTGGATAAGGGTATCATCAATGATATCGCATCTTTGAAGTTCATCCATAATGCAGAGAACGTGGTATTACTTGGTCCGCCTGGTGTGGGAAAGACTCATCTTGCCATCGCCTTAGGAATTGAAGCTGTCAGGGCGGGATTCAGAGTTCAATTTGCCAATGCTTCAGCTCTGATCGAGCGTCTTGCAAAAGCGGACCGAGAGAAGAGGCTTGAAGAGATGATCAGAGAACTTTCTAGGTTTCAGCTTATCATTATCGATGAGATGGGCTATCTGCCGTTTGATGAATTTGGCGCTCACTGCTTTTTTCAGCTCGTTTCCAGGCGATATGAGAGAGCATCGATTATCTTCACCTCAAACAAGAATAGCCGCAGCAATAACATGATCCTTGAAAATGTCTCCCCATTCACCATAGGACTTATTTTACTTATGTAGATCGCCCAAGAACATCTAACAACAATATAGTGGAGGATGGTGTCTCAATAGCAGTAGATACTGATGTTATTCCACATGAATCATGGGTTTATATAGAAAATATTGGCTGGCGACGTGCAGATGATGAAGGGGATCCAAATAGAATCACAGGGCATAGAATCGATGTATTTATGTTTGTTCAAAGGCCAGAGGCGTTAGATTTTAGGCATCAGTATCTCAAAGTATGGACACTCCAACCTTCCGAACTGCTACCCAAGAATTGGAGGCCCGTTCCTGAAGTTGTTACGTCCTTATCCAACCCCCAAACTTTACTGGCGGTGGTTTCTCCAGAATCAGATCAATCATTGGTCCCAAGCCCATCGACTTCTGCTGATTGGGCCAAGGCCAGCTGTACTGAGATTCGAACTTCTCCAAGCGACGCGAGAAGTGTCACCTTTAGCCCTGATGGCTATACATTGGCATCAGGAGTTGGCAACACAGTTACGCTATGGTATACTGCTAACAAATCCGAAATTCAGACTTTTGCCGGTCACCCAGGTATGTTTAGTAGCGTTAGAAGTGTTGCATTTAGCCCAGATGGCCACACCGTTGCTTCAGGAAGCGAAGATTCGACGATCAAGCTATGGGATATAGACAGTGGATCCGAGATTCGAACTCTAACTGGACACTCGTCTGGTTTATTTAGTATTGCTTTCAGCCCCGATAGCCGTACCCTTGCATCAGGAAGCTCTGACAACACAGTCAAGCTATGGGACACAGCTAGCGGATCTGAAATTCGTACGCTAACTGGACACTCGAGTCAAGTGTGGGGTGTTGCCTTTAGCCCTGATGGCCAAATCCTAGCATCCGGAAGCGCTGATGGCACGGTCAAATTGTGGGACACATCCGACGGATCCGAGATCCGAACTCTCGCTGGGCACCAGGATTGTATAAGAAGTGTTGCCTTTAGCCCAGATGTCCGTACCCTCGCTACTGGAAGCTATGACTACACGATCAAATTATGGGACACAGCCAGCGGATCCGAAATTCGAACTCTAACTGGACACTCGCATGTAGTAAATTGTATTGCCTTCAGCCCAGATGGTAGCACTCTCGCCTCTGGAAGCTCCGACAACACGGTTAAGCTATGGGATATCGCCAGCGGATTTGAGATTCAAACTTTCTCCAAACCCATGGATATAGTGCTTAGTCTTGCCTTTAGCCCTGATGGCCGTACACTGGCTGCTGGAAGCCGTGACTATAGGATCTACCTCTGGAAATTGGCTTGATCGCCCCCGTCGTTTATTAGGTGACATGTTCCGTCTACAGTCCGGCGCAGAGATGATGGCTTAGACGGCATATGGCGACCTCACGAGTACGCCTCCAGCGTCCTCTGCGCTCCCGGCATCTTCGCTTCTGCCTTCCTGCCTTTGGCCGGAGCCTGCTCGCTGTAGATGCAGAACACCAGGGTTAGTCAGCTCGGTTATCTTCTGCAGGTGGGGGTCCAGTGCCGGCGCGTAGAGCAGGATGGTGGCCTCCCTGGAGGGCTGCCTGAGGACCTGGGCCAGGTACTCCACCATCTCTCCGGCATCCTCGTTGAGCAGGGGGTCGCGTGCTCCACGATCCGGACGCTGTGATGGTTCTCCTGCAAGATGGCCACGTGCTGGTAGATTGAATGTGTACATGTAAAAGTATTTATATCTGTAAGATGGATAGAACCACCAGAGATATATGCCCAGGATGAATTTTAGAAATTTCGGCCTGGATGATTAACGGTGGAGGGTTTTGTGAAACCACTATGTTTAGTCTTTTTAATAGGCATGCTGATTTTATCTTCATCAGGATGTTCAAAAAGTATCGACATAAATCAAAGTCCGCTCGAAGGATACCCGATTGCTTCCGATGTTTTCACGACACTCCAGAAGACGGTCGTGCCTGACTCATTACCTCCGGATTCAGAGACGTTTTTTCCATATGAGATTTCAAAATACAAGCAAAACGGCTATGGCAACTGGAGTTATGGAACTGGTATCGATTTTGTAAAGCGGCTCGACATCATGCCGGCCAATTATAGCGGTCCATCAGTAACCAATTCTACAAGACTTCTGAATTTCTTTGCCATGACCGACATCCATGTCACCGACAAAGAGACTCCTGCTCAAGTCATCTACTTGGGCTACAAAGGCGGTATTTCTTCGGGATATTCGCCTGTTATGCTATATACGACTCATGTTCTCGACGCGGCTGTTCAGACAATAAATGCCCTTAACAAAAAAGATGCGTTTGATTTTGGCATCTCTTTGGGCGATGGTATCAACAGCGCTCAGTACAACGAACTAAGATGGTATATCGATGTCCTTGACGGCAAAAATATAACCCCAGATTCAGGTGTCAAGGATGATCCAATCCCCGGACCGCATAATGATTATCAGGATGAATACCAAGCGGCAGGACTAAATGGGACGATCAATTGGTATCAGACTCTCGGCAACCACGATCATTTCTGGATAGGTTCAAATCCAGTGAACGATTACCTCCGACCGACTTATATCGGCGAGAACATCCTAAACTTGGGGAATATATTAACAGATCCTCTTGGCGTAGATAGTCGTGGTTTCTATATGGGTTCAATCGATGGCCGGACGCCTTACGGTGACATTATAGGTGTAGGACCTGTCAAAGACTTTGCAGTACCTCCGAAAGTACTTGCAGCCGATCCGAACCGCCGTCCGCTTTCTAGAAATGAGTGGATGAGCGAATTTTTCAACACATCTTCAAGTCCGAAGGGACATGGATTCAATCAATCTAATGTAAAAACGGGATTCGCCTGCTATACTTTCGAACCGAAGTCGAATATACCGGTCAAAGTCATTGTGCTCGATGATACCCAAAGGGAAAACGATCCCAATGTCCAAGGCTATGGGCATGGCTCTCTTGACCAAGAACGTTATGACTGGCTTGTAAAAGAACTTGATAAAGGTCAGTCTGAAGGTAAGCTCATGATCATCGCTGCGCACATACCGATCGGCGTGGAAAAAGCTGGTTCCTTTATCGGTTGGTGGTCCAACGCTTATGTCTCCGAGGAGAATCTGACGGCTATTCTTCATACATATCCGAATCTCATCCTGTGGATCGCCGGACATCGTCATCTCAATACAATTACTGCATTTAAATCACCGGATGATGAGCGTCCTGAACTCGGCTTCTGGGAGGTTGAAACCTCATCATTAAGGGATTTCCCTCAGCAGCTGCGCACTTTCGAGATCGTCCGCAACAGCGACAATACGGTTTCCATCTTTACGACAGACGTGGATCCAGCAGTCAAAGACGGGTCGCCTGCTGCGATATCGCGTTCTTATGCGATCGCGTCTCAGAAGATATTCAACAATCCGTTAGCGGCAGCGCCTACGGGTTCGTACAATGCAGAGCTTGTCAAACAATTGACTCCGGAAATGCAGGAGAAATTATGAAGCAAGACCAGTCAATAGGCTGACCGCAGACATCGGCTGGGCATGGCAGACCTGCGCCCGGATCTCCTGCACCGTTGCCTCCAGCTCGCTCCCCGTACCGCGTAGCTCTCGCGCTCGGCTACCAGCTGGCGGGCGACCTGCCGCGGGCCAAGGAGTAAACCGTGCAGGCTCTGGCCGACGATCCCGGTAATCCCGTGGCCCTCAAGAACCTGGGCGCCATCCTCGGCAAGGAGGGAGACTGCCTGCGGGCTTTCTACTATCTGCGCCAGTCCTACCAGACTGATCCCCAGGACCCGCAGACCGTGTACGGCCTCGCCTTCGCCTATATGAAGCAGGAGGCACCCGAGGACCTGCGCCGCCTGGCCTGGCCAGGAACGGGCTTGGGGAGATTGCAGACAGGCAGCTCAAGATTGGAGACCCAAACCATCAAGATATACGGAAAAGCAGCTAAGGTCCTCTGTAGGGTCGTCAGAGCCCCTAGAACAGCTCCTGAAAAGCCACGGACAAAAGTCTGCCTGGAAGGTAATTCCATTCGCGTGGCTCACTACAGTGACCCTGAAGGCGCGGAGGGAACTACCGAAAGATGCATATGTCTGTCTTGTAAGCTGTCCATGCTGGAATTATAATGGAGAAAAGCCAACAACGGGAGAAAATACTGAACCACCCAAAGCCATTATCGCCAAATCAAAGGAGCGCAGTCCTCAGTAGTAACCAGCACATAAGAATCATTGCCGGCACTGGGGCTGGCAAAACCGAGACATTAACCAGAAGAATCGTCTACCACCTCATATACGAAGAGATCGACCCGGCTGCTATAGTAGCATTCACCTTCACCGACAAGGCCGCCCAGGGCATGAAGAGCAGGATCTACGACAGGCTTAAAGACATTGGCCGGGATGATCTTCGTGCCCGCATCGGAGATCTTTACGTGGGCACAATTCATGGCTACTGCTTCCGGCTTCTTACAGATTATTTGGCTCCTCGCTATTTTCTATGGGTAACCGGTTAAGTCTTTATAGCAACTCATGCTAGAAAGTTAGCCGTGTCTCTCTCACAGGAAGCCCTCTTTAAAATGGCGTTGAATCTCGAA
>JAQTXY010000077.1 GCA_028688535.1 Methanothrix sp.
AGGCGTCTGTGGCCGGCGGTCAGTTGAGCCCGACCAAGATCCTGGATTCCTTCAACGAGGCTGCCTTTAACTGGGCAGGTCAGAAGTTCCCGGCAATGGTTCTGCCCGGAATGGCTGCCAAGTTCTCTGGTGAGCTGGAGGATCTCTTCGCTGGCAAGGCCAAGATCATGGTCGGCCCAGAAGACTCCGGACGCATCATCGGCTGGATGAAAGAATTCTGGCCACCCAAGTAGATTTGTTGACAAAAATTGCTGAAGTTGTGTGCCCGCAGTGGGCACATAACCCTTATTTTCGCAGGACATCCTTTTGAATCATACTAGATTTCTATGTGGAGGATTCGATACTTATGCTAAATGCAAAAAATGCAGCAGTTGTCCTGGTCGCCATTCTCTTCGCTCTGGCCCTAAATGCCTCTGCCCAGTGGTCGCCGGGCGGAGCAATGGTGTACATGGGGGACTTGAATCTTGCTGCCTCCTCTCTTTCGAGCGGAAAAGATGTACCGTCTTCCAGCAGCTCTCCTGTTCAGGCGGCAATGAACAACTCCTCATTAAGCAACTCCTCGCTAAATAACGCTTCGATAAATGTGAATTCAACAGAAGACTCCAATGCCAACGGCCAAAATGCCGTGCAGTCCCCAGCAGACTTGGGAAGCGGCCAGATAAAGCCAACGGAGACCACTTCTGTTGCAGCAGCAGCTTCTCCCGGCAAAGAGGTTCTGGACCTATCCGGTTATTCCAGAGATCGAGTCAATAGGAATCTTGCCGTATACACGAACATCATGTATCCCATCACCGGGTCGAGGGGAACCACAACCTCGACGGCTGGCGGAGGAGGATGCGGCGGAGGTTGTGGATCTTAATAATAAGCAACTCTTCCTCACCATTATTTTTTTGATTAATTACCGGATAAAAAAGATTTTCTAAGAATGCAATCGTTTCCTCAATCACCGCCTTAGAGTTTATTCCTTTTCCGGTTCTTCATCTATGCCTAAATCCATGGACTCGGCCAGGTCATCGATCAAAGGCCCAAGCTTTTCCTTCATCTCTGGCCGAAGCTCAATCATCTTGAAGAATATGAGCATCTTGCTCGACATGCAGATATCCTCAAGCTCTGCATTGATTCCTTCCAAGCTATCATTGATGGAGGCAAGCGTCTCAGCTATCTCTTGCATGGTTTCATCTTTAGACATCTATCTAACACATCCTAATTTTATTGTACTTTCGAGTTTATCGATTTTCTTAATGGATGCCTAGCTAGCGCGCATCCTTTTAGATCCAGGCGCAGTCCCTTTACTTCAGAGACAATCTCTTTTCTGGCATTGTCAATTTTATCTGCTATATTTTCCTGCGCCCTGGCAATTCGATCCAGCTTTCCATCCATTTTGTCGAGCTTACTGTCCATGCTGCCCAGGCGCGAGTTAGTCTCCGCAAAGCCGCCCTTTACTACGACAATCAGCTCTTTGAGGAATACAGTGGCAGTATCCAGCCGGGAGTCCGTCTCTTTATCCCCCGAGATCTTGTAGAACTCATCCCAGGCACCTTTTGCCTCAGAGAGTTGCACCTGCATGTCCTCCACCTTGATGAGGGGATCATCCATCCGAATGGCCCGGCAGAACCTCTCCAGATCTGACCTCTCGCCCTCCGCGACCACTAACACACGTTCGTCAGCCAGGTTCTTCACATATCCCTTAAGATCCAGGGTCCTGGCCATGGTTACCACTCTGGACCGGTAGCCCACATGCTGAACCCTTCCCGATACTATTGCCGTGAGTTGGAGCATTATCTAGCACATGCATCTCTATTTATTTAAGGATAGCTTTCATTCTACTCTCGGTAGCGGTTTGCAGCTTTCCGGAACCAGTGTCTCCTCTTTGCATAGCTTCGCAGATTCCTCCTGCCTCTCCAGATCATGTCCCGCCTTTTTCAGCTCATGATTTGGAGTACACATATCCTGCTCTAACCTATCCATTTTTTTGGGAGATTGCAGAAAATTAAATATCGCCGTCTCAGAAGCATTCTTGTCCGGATGTATCCTCTCCTCTTGCAAATGATCGATTTTATAAAAATTAATAAATTCACCGGTTGGCTCTCTGTAGTCGATCAGAATCTCTTTAACCCAGTCTATGCGAATCGCCTTGACGAATCTCGCTAAATCTTCTTTGGGTCCCTCGGCAATAATGAATGCCCTGCCGTCGGGAAGATTTTCAATATATCCTTTGATGTCAAGGGTCCTAGCCAGAGTTACAACTATGCCGCTGTATCCCACTCCCTTTATATCTCCCGATACATGAGCAATTAGTCGCTTCATATCATTCCAAAATAGACAGGCAGCGCCAGCAAAATGGTAGGCAAGCCCACCAACAACCACACCTTGCGGTTGCTGTCAAAGATCTTCTTACCGTCCAGGGGCCCGAAGGGAAGCAAATTGAAGGCAGCCAAGGTTAAGTTGATGAATAACGCAAAGTTGGCGGCCAATGCTGCTGTGCCGCTCGATGGGGCTAACAATAGCGCGAGAAAGAAGAATGCAGTTAAGATGATGTTGGTCATGGGCCCTGCCAGGGATATCCAGAGCGTCTCTTTTTTTATCTCTCTCCTTAGATCCTCCTGGCCGAAGGAATCCTGCATATAAAATTCCGCTGTTGCAGTGGGCTTGCTTATCATAACCGCACCCGGCGCGGCAAAGATGAATCCGGCAAAGGATGCAGCTACCGCGAACAGCAGCCCCATCTGGTTAGCCCTGTACTCTGCAAAGTAGCCAAAGTGAAGTGCTACGAACTTATGTGCCATCTCGTGCAGCAAAAAGCCTGTACCTACACCTAATGTGATAATGAGGATCGTCTCCAAATCGGGAATTCTCTTCCCGTTCATCAGCACACAAAAGGCAACAACTAGCGCCGCCAGCGACAAAAGCAGATCTCTCAGCTCGGTGGAGCTGATGCGGTCAGCAATGCTCATAATATCTCTTTATTGATGCTTTTTATCTTTTCTTTGAGCCGTTTCTCATCCTCTTCTGTGACAGGAATCTTGGCGGACACGCTGCATCTTTGAGGCATGGGGATCAGTTCATCTTCCAGGAGGTCGTAGTAAGCCTCGTCAAGGCCTATCTCGTCCCCCGCATATCTTTCTAAGATGGCTCTTATTCTCTCTTGTCTTACCTTGCCGAAAGTATCTATCTTTTCAAGGGCCTGTTCTATCTGTTTATACACACTTTTTCACTATTACGATGATTCATATTTATGCCTTATCCGTCTCGCTTGCCCATAAATATTTAATGGAAATGATGGCAGAAGTACGATGGGGAATGACATTTTGGCAGATGTGATAGACTACAATCTTTATGGAAACGATATGCAGATCGTGGAGATCGAGCTGGATGCGGGCGAAGGCGTAAGGGCGGAGGCGGGAGCCATGCTCTACATGGATGGAGGAATAGAGATGCAGACCTCTTCTGGGGGCGGGCTCTTTAAGGGCTTCAAGAGGATGCTCACCGGGGAGAGCTTCTTTATAACCACCTTCCTGAATAATGCTAAAGATCGAAGTAAGGTGGCCTTCGCTGCGCCATTTCCAGGGAGGATCTTGGCATTGGACCTGGGCGCTTTTGGAGGCAGCATTCTCTGCCAGAAGGACTCCTTCCTATGCGCAGCGCGGGGCATTGAGATTGAGGTAGCTTTCACCAAGAAGCTGGGAGCCGGGCTCTTTGGGGGAGAAGGCTTTATATTGCAGCGGTTGCAGGGTGACGGTCTTGCTTTCATTCATGCCGGAGGGACCTTGCTCGAGAGGGACCTGAAATCAGGAGAGGTTCTCATGGTAGACACCGGCTGCTTGTGCGCGCTGGAACCGAGCGTGGATTACGATATTAAGTTTGTGGGCGGCTTTAAGAACGCCCTGTTAGGCGGCGAAGGCGTCTTCCTGGCCCGGTTGGAGGGCCCAGGAAAGGTGTATTTGCAAAGCTTGCCCCTCTCCCGTTTAGCAGACAGGATCATCGAGGCAGGCAAATTGAGTTATGCACAGGCTGGCGGGCAGCGGAAGGACTGAATGCATCCCAAAGACGATTATTTGGTGCGAGTGATACTGATTAGCATAGCCTGCCCTCAGATAGTTTTATATAGAATCTCAACCCACTAAACAATTGATGAAGCCAAGCATCACTGCCTACTGCATCACTTTGAAATCCTGTTTGTAACGAGCCTTTTCTAGCCTTGGCTTTGAATACCCTTTTTGAATACTGCAGATATTATCATATTAGATTTTATCGCAAGAATAAGGGATTTCGTCGTAACACAAATTGTTAGTAATGTATGACCTAATTCGGAGGTGACTCGCTATGATGAATCGCACAATGAAACTGCTCCTGCTCTCGGACATATTCGTTCTGACGGGATTTGGGCTGATTCAGCCTATACTTGCCATCTACATTAACGATGGAAGCGTGATAGGGGGAACGATGATCACCGCAGGCATGGCGAGTGCTCTATTCTTGCTCACCAAGTCGGTGGTGCAATTGCCCTTCGGGCATTATGTGGACAACCATGCAGGGAAAGAGAGATGGCTGATCTTAGGGACTCTGCTCATGGCCAGCGTTCCCATAATCTATCTCTCGGCAAACAGCATCTATCATATTTACCTGGCAGAAGTGGTTTATGGGCTAGGCAGCGGCCTGGCTTACCCCACCTGGCTTGGCCTGTGGTCCGTAAATCTTGATCGGGGCAGAGAAAGCTTCCAGTGGTCCATTTACCATACTTCCACAGGGATGGGGACCGCGGCCACGGGCGCAGCCGGCGCTGCAGTGGCCAGCCAGATGGGCTTTTCCGCCACCTTCATGCTGGCCGGGCTGCTGTGTATTTTGGGCTGCCTGGTCCTTTTAGTCCTGGAGCGACGGAGCGCCAGGAAAGCAGAGGATTTGGGGGGTGAGGCCCGTTTCCGTAGAATAGGGATGGGCTCAATCCTATCCCAGCTGGCGGACCTAAGGCATAAGGCACCCAGCTCTTGTTGACTCGAATAAAGCTGATATATCGGACTCATTATGCAGATCAGCACGGAGGAATTATGTTATGCAGAAAATAAATGTGCTGATAGCCGGTCTTCTGGCCGCGATCATTCTTTGTGTAGGAGCGGCTCTTGCCCAGAATCTAGTGCCTGAGACCGGGACCCTCATCAAAGGCGGCGAGATGAACGGCAGTTGCCGGCTTGATATCATCAACAATGGGGCAAATGATGCGGTGGCCTACCTTAGCACCATGCAAAAGGAGATTGTTGCTGCCGTCTACATTCGCGGGGGAGACTTTTTCAATTTGACGGGAATCGATGCTGGTAGCTATGAGCTCTACTTCAAGCAGGGACGGAACTGGAGTAACAGCACAGGAAGATTCGCGACCAATGCTACAATCAGCCGCATGGAGGAGCCGCTTACCTTCGAGACCCAGAAGACCCCGGAAGGAGTTCGCTATACCTGGGGGCAGGTCACACTGGAAGAAGTGCCCGACGGTAATGCGGTTGTAGTTCCTGTGAGCGAGGAAGATTTTCCCACTTAGATGATATGCTCAATAACGATGATAGGAGGGAAGGGGGGCATTTTCCCCCCTTTGTTCCGATATAATTTTAAAAAATAATATTATACTATATCACAGACGAAGAACATCTTTCCCGTATCTCGCATCTCTTTAATGGGAATGCCTAGCTTTAGGCTCTCAAGCTTCGCATGATCGGGGTTAAATGGATCCAAGCCGCCAACTCCCGTCCCAATCTTAAATGAACTTTGGATTTTGCTGGGGGATTGAGCGGATGACGCGCCTGCCGTAACCAATGGTGCGACTCCGGCCATCTCGCTGATATCAGCGACTACATTCGATTGCCCATTCACAGTGCTTAGATTCTGAGCGTCCTGAATTTCTGCACCAAGATCCAATGCTGCATCATCAGGCTCAATTGCAATTGTGGTGTTATTCAGAATAGTGCTATTCAATGTGGTATTATTCGCGGTAGCATTGGTCTCCTGAGCAGTCACGGCAAATGTAGCCGTCATTGCCAAAACCAGGATGCCTGCAAGATATATAAACTGCTTATTCATGGTCGTCCTCAGGCGGGGAGAATTGCCTGGGAGGATATCAAATTAACCATCACCAAAAAATATCCTGGGACCTGCCCCAGGAATCTGCCAACAATTCCGAATGCCGAGATTTCAAATCTTATTGACGAAAAACGGCAGAGCACTCAGGTCCATTATTGTCTCGGCGGGCAGGCCGATCTCGTAAGCTCCTTGAGCCAGGGAGTTGCCGTTGATTGAGAACAGATTGGGAGTTCTTCCGGTGCCGCCAATGGCAAAGGTGGTCCTTTGGGGGAATCCGATTTGCATTCCACTGGATTGCAAGGCCGGGATGACGGGAAGCGTCTCTACTGCGGCAGTGGCGTTCTCAGAAGAAGTGGCCTCTGGAGCAGGTGCCGTCTCGTTCTGAGGGGCAACTACCTCGATTGGGGCCACTGGAGTCTCATTCTGGGCAGGAATGACTTCAGATGCCGGAGCTGGCAAAATTTCAGTAGAAGCGGTCTCGATTGGAGCGGTCCCATTAACTATCTCGGTCGACAGTACTGGAGCTTCTGTCACGCTTTCATTTGCCGCCGCAATCATAGGTTCGCTTGTAGTGGCATTAAATGTGGTGTTATTCAGCAACGTTGTGTTGTTCATGCTGGCATTATTCAAGGCCGTCGCGCTCTCCTGAGCGGAGACTGCAAGTATAGCAGCTAACACGAACAGAACACCTGCAAATTGAATAGATCGCTTACTCATATAATTCCTCACCTTGATGGCATAGCTTGGTAGTTTATCAATTCTATGCTCTCATTATATGGCCATTATCTTCCTGCAGGTTACAGCTTTCGGTGGCAACAAAGGCACCGTCTTTGCGCCTCATCTCACAGACGATCTTGCCGTCTACAATGCGCAGGATGCGGTCCGTCTTCTCAGCCAGTGTCATGTCGTGCGTCACCAGGATGAAGGTCTGATTGATCTTTCGGTTCAGCTCCCGCAGCAAGTTATAGATGAGATCGGAGCTCTTTGTGTCCAGGTTGCCGGTTAGCTCATCGCCGATCACGATGGACGGCCCATTAGCCAGAGCCCGGGCTACGGCGACGCGCTGGTTTTGGCCGCCGGAAAGCTGATTGGGCCGGTTGTCCCGCCGTTCAGCCAGGCCCACAGCAGAGAGGAGTTCCAGGGCTCTCTCTTTTGCGGCTGCTTTGTCCTTTTTGGCGATGAGCATGGGCATCATGACGTTCTCTAGAGCGGAGAACTCCGGGATGAGGTGATGGTACTGAAAGACGAAACCCAGCTCCAGGCTGCGAAGCCTTGCTCGCTCTTCTGGGCTGGCCCGGCTGACATCTATCCCTTTGAGAAATATCTGGCCTCGGCTAGGCGTGTCCAAGAGGCCGATCATATTGAGCAGTGTGCTCTTTCCGCTACCGCTGGGTCCCACAATGGCCACGAACTCGCCCGCCTTGATTTTGACGCTTACCCCGTCTAAGGCCCTTACCTCCACGCCGTTTCCATAGATCTTGCTAAGATCTTTGAGCACAATTATATCGTCACTCACTGGTTATCGTCTCCATGCGATCAAGCCTCAGGCAGGCGGCAATGAGCACATAAGTCTTGCAGCCCGTGATTATCACTTTTATCATCAGCATATTAATATCCTTAGGAGACATTTCGTGGATATTCTTATGGACAAGAAGAGGATTGGAGCATTAAAGC
>JAQTXY010000078.1 GCA_028688535.1 Methanothrix sp.
CAGCATAGCCACCCCTGCAGGCAGCCTCTTGATCTCCTCCTCCAGATCGCCTGTCATTCCCTCCAGACCTTTGGAGAGGGCCTTGAGGTCATTGGGATTGGTAACTCTCATAATGATCTGAGTGTTACACTGGGAGATGACGTTCTTGTCCACACGGGCCGGCCTCTGGCTGATGACCATCAACCCCATGCCAAATTTTCTTCCCTCCGCGGCAATGGTGCGCACAATACTGGTGGAAGCGGCGTTTCCGCTACCCCTTTCCGGAATGTAGTTATGGGCTTCCTCCACCACTACCATTCCCGGTGAAATCAGCCTGCGCTTTCTGGCTTCAAAGACATCTGTTAAAAGCCGAGATACGATCATGGCTTGCAGTTCGGGGAGGATACCGGTCATGTCGATAACGGCTGCCCTACCGGGCCGCAAAAGCTCTTCTACCGGCGTCTCCGCTCCCGAGAAGAGTCCCAGCTCAAGAAGCGATTCAAGCTGGCCTACTAAATTCCACTTAACCTTGGAATTGCTGCGAACTACCTGCTCAATGATGTCTTCCAGGGTATAGACATCAGTCTCCGCCCGCAGAGCACTTATTGCCTCGTAGAGCAATCCCAACTGGCCGCTGCTGCTGCTCTCATGAGGAATCATCTTCGCCACTTCCCGGGCAGACATGTTCATTCCGTTAAAGCGAAAAGGCCGGTCGGCTCTGGGATTCATAGCCATCTCGCCCGGTGTGTAGATGGTTGCATCATAGCCTCGCGGCTTGACCTTATATTTAGAAAAGTCGCCCACTTTATTGGGCTCTTTCATGGAGGCGTACTCGCCATGAGGATCTATGATGAGCAGAGCCACTTTCCTTTCCAGAAGCTCCTCCAAAATCACAGCTGCTGTATAGGATTTTCCTGAACCGGTCTTGGCCAGTACGCTGCAATGCTTTTGCACAAGGGTATTGGCGTCCAGCTCCACCCGGATATCATAACCTCGCAACATGCCGATATACATGTCTCCCTTGGCCAGGCCCAGCGTTGCCTTGATCAGTTTTTCGTCGGCTATGAATACCGGATCTCCCGGACGGGCAGGGCTGGTGGGAAGGCGCAACTTGCCACCACTTGTTACCCCGATAACCCTGGCTTCAGCAATCATCATCTCTTTAGAATCATAATTGCGGGCTGCATCATTAAGCTGGTTTACACTGTAGGCGATGTTTGATCGTTTGATGTCCTCCACTTGGGCGAGGGCCCATTCCCTTCCGTCAGCTTTGGCCTTGATGTAGGTGCCTCTGCCTACCTCTTTGTTTATAATGAACTTGAATGCTAATGGATTGGTCTCACCAACAATTGTTCCGACCGATCCCTTTGCTATCGACATCATTTTCTTGCATCGCCTTCTTGCTATATTCCCTTTTTTCAATACGTATCTTGAAGTATAAAAAGATTGGTCCAAATGCAGTTAATTCCATTGCGAAGGATTTTAATTTAATATAATCGTGCACTGATCTAAAAAGCCTCAACTTTCTGCAATACTATGCACAACAATTAATTAATCAAATTTACGAATTGAAGCAAATGAGATACAATTCATCCTGTAAAGTCAAAAATTTCTATAGATAATATTAATTTATAACTTTTTCAAATTTTTATGTTCAATGATCTATTGCTCCTCCTAATAGTATTTCGGCGAACGCCTCATCGCCTGTCCGTAGGCCAGCCCAACCAACAGCCCCACGATATGAGCCATATGAGCGATGTTGTCTGCGGTGCCCAATGTCAGGAAATCAATAAGTGCGAATAGCACGACTGCACCACGAATGCTCATCGGTATAACAAAGAAGAGCAGTATGCGAATCTCGGGAGCAATTATTGCCAGGCATCCCATCACCCCGAAGAGAGCTCCACTCGCACCCACCATAGATCCGGAGGATATCATCATCTGGCCCAGCGCTGCCACGATCCCGGAGAGGATGTAGATCTGCAGGAATTTATTTTCACCCACGCGCCTTTCCAGCTCCATGCCAAAGAAGAAGAGAAAGAGCATATTCCAGAAAATGTGATTGAAGTTGGCATGCACGAACATATACGTAATAAGCGTCCAGGGCCTTTGCATCACATAATCCGGATTTAAAGCCAGATAATTGTATACGAAGGCAGGAAAAATGATGCTGATTAAGAATACCACGATGCATGTTAATAATATAAGACCGGAATAGGTCACAGGCAGCCCGGACGGAATATAGCCCCGCCAGCCGTTGACTGGAATTGGCTCACCCCATTCATCCCTGCGTCTAAAATCCACTGGTTTCAATTTAGCTCCTTATTTGCAGCATATTCATTCATAGCTTACGAATCTAACAGCAATCATTCTGGCACATACTGGCCGTTTCGCAGAACAATGACATAATCAGCGGAGTTTCGCAGAGCCACTGAGAAGCCAGGTTCCGCTCCAAAGATAATAGTCTCCTTGCCGTGCTCCATTGCTTTCATTAGCACCGGCTTGAGATCTGCATCCCGGGTAACAAGCGCCAGGGTGTCGATGACGGGATTATAGATCATATCCACACCCTCAACCGCCATTCTCACATCCACATCGCTGGTGCAGATGACCGGATCAAAGCCCTGATTCTCCACCGCTTCCACCAGTTTCTCAGAAGCATACTGATTTAAGAAAACCTTACCCATCTTGATATCGCCATAATCCTTGAGAATGTCCCTAATCTCCTCCAGATCCATCTGGAACTCCTTTCTGAGCATATTGGGACCATCCACGAGCAGTCCGATCTTCTTTCTCCCCTTCTCCTTCTTGGAGCCCAGGTAACTCATGATATGCTCGAACTGTATTGGTATCCGATTCATGTTGATCCTTTCTAAATAGATTTTGGATTAGATGTTATAAATTCGTTTGGTATTTTCCGCAGTTATCCGGGCGATCTCTTGAGGCTCCAAGCCTCTAATTCTGGCAATGAGGCGAACTGAATCTAAGACTAGCGATGGTTCATTTCTGCCGCCACGAGGTGAGAGAAATGGACTATCAGTCTCCACCAGCAGTCGATCCAATGATACATTTTTAGCCAGTATCTGATGACGACCAGATCGACAGGTGTTAGTGGCCAGAGAAATATAAAATCCCCTATCAATGGCCTCTTTCATGGTTCCGATTGAGCCGCTATAGCAGTGAAAGACCACCTTGTCCAGGTGCTTGACCATCTCCAAAGCAGGCTGTTCGGCATCACGGGAATGGATGACCAAAGGCAAATCCAGAGACTTGGCCATCTCTATGACCCTGCCAAAGACTTTTGCCTGGCGCTCTCTGCCAGGAGCATCTTTGCAGTGATAGTAATCCAATCCTGCCTCACCTATGCCCACGGCGTGCTCGGCATTGTCTGCAATCTGCTTAAAAAGCATCTCCAGTTCCGGCTCTCTAATGCTTTGCAAAGTGTTGGGAGAAAGCCCCAGCGTAGCTGAGATGAAATCGAACTTTTTGGCCAACTCCAGGGACTTGGCATTGGTGGAATAGTCCACTCCCGAGTTGATCATGTGGACTACGCCCGATTTTCGAGCGTTCTCTAGTACAGCTTCGCGGTCTTTATTGAACTGCTTAAAGTCAAGGTGGCAATGCGAATCGATTACACCCTGCAAAGAGACATTTATCGATGAGATTCCTCCGCAACGCATCATGCGTTTATTTCTGCCGCATTCTCCTTTTTAGACTTGATGGTATTATCTTTTTTGGTGTAGCTCACCTTGGTGCAGCCCATATTCAGTTCAGGCGCCTATGCCAACCATTGCCCTCCCTACTTGTGTGAAATCCCTTCATTTTGCCATGGCATTCTATCGCGAGGGCCATTCCCGCATAAGGAATATAAGTTTGGAGTCCCTGGTTCATTGTCATGAGCAAGATGGAGATCATCCATAGTCTTATCAAGGATATTCCGGTTCTTATCGTATCCGGCAAGATCGATGCAGTGACTGCCAAAGACCTTGAGACTGCTTTAACCGGACATATTGATAAGAATAAAAAATTTTTGGTAATTGACATGGAAAAGGTGGAGTTTCTCAGCAGCTCCGGCCTGAGGGTGCTTATGGCGTCACTTAACAGGCTCAAACAGAGAGATGGAGATCTGCTCCTCGCGGCTCTACAGCCATTTGTCAAAGATGTCTTCTTTTTGACCGGAGCCAATAGATTCTTCTCCATATATCCCAATCAGGGAGAGGCGATCAATAGTCTTAAAATATAGCTCGCAATTCATATGGCCAATTCATTAATCAGTGATTCCCTGGTACTGCTCCAGGCAGTAAGCGTGATCGTAGTTGCAGCCCTCTTGATCTCACGCAGCCGGCCTTTTACCGATATTATTGAGGGGCGGCCAACAACGAAGAACCAGTTGCTTCTTGTTCTCTTCTTCGGACTGGTCTCGATTTACGGCTCGGTGATCGGCATTAATGTGCTCGGTGCCATTATCAACGTCCGTGATCTGGGCCCGCTTGTGGCAGGTCTCGCCTGCGGGCCGCTGGTGGGACTGGGGTCCGGACTTATCGGCGCAGCTTTCCGCTTCTCTGAAGGCGGCTTCACGGCTGTGGCCTGCAGCTTAATAGTAACTCTGGCAGGTCTCTTTGGTGGCCTTGTTTATCTGCATAAAGGCAGATTTCCCGGGGTTGTCTTCTCCACGGCCTTTGCCGTACTCTTCGAGATATTTCATATGCTTATTACTCTGGCCATCTCCCGGCCCTTTGATCTTGCTCTGCATGTGGTGGAGCAGGCCATAGTACCTATGATTCTGGCTAATGGTGCAGGCATGCTCATATTCGCATTCATCATAGCCAATATCATCCAAGAGAGAAAGACCATGAAGGAAAGGGATCGCTATCAGCAGCAGCTTCAGATAAAGCAGGCAGAGCTGGTGGTAGCCGCAGATATACAGAAGAGCTTTCTTCCCGGCAAGATTCCTTCTCTGAAAGGATTTGATATTGCAGCCACCGCCATTCCCGCCAGAGAGGTGGGCGGAGACTTTTACGACTTTGCCCTGCAGGATGACAATTTGCAGTTTGTAATCGCAGATGTATCCGGAAAAGGTGTTCCTGCCGCATTGTTCATGGCCCTCTCCCGAATAATTGTGCGAGCTTGCTCCGCACCTTTGAGGGGAGGATTCGAGAGGCTGAAGTGTGCCAACAATATGATCGTGGATGATTCCGGTTCTGCGACTTCGGGCATGTTCGTTACTCTTTTCTTGGCCAGGCTGAACCAGAAAGATAGTAGCCTGGTTTACGCCAATGCCGGCCACAATCCCCCTCTGCTATTCCGGGCCGGTTCGAATAGTATCGAGAGGATGGATGTGACAGGTGTAGCTTTAGGGATGATGGCAGATATGGAGTACGAACAGCGGCAGGTGGCGCTAAAACCGGGTGATGTCTTGCTTTCATATACAGATGGCATTGTGGAGGCCATGAACGACAAGGAGGAGTTCTTCGGCGAGAATCGTCTCAGATCCGCCCTCGTCGCAGCCGCAAGTCTATCTGCCCAGGGGATATTGGATAGCGTTTTGCATGATCTGGGCCAGTTTACCAAAGGCGTGGAGCAGTCGGACGATATAACCGCCATAGTGATCAAAGTTACTAAATGAACCGACGTCAGATTGAAATAAATGAGCTGCGAACCAGCCGACACTACCGCAAAGCGTAAGCGGGAAGTGAATTTGAATAAAATTCCAAAGGCACGGTAATTAAGATGACCAGAAAACCCACCAATCTAATCTATGGCGTTGACGATGAGCCACCTCTTGCCACTACGCTGATCTTGGGCTTTCAGCATATCTTCATCCTATCCATTGCCTTCATCTTTCCTGTAGTAATAATAAATGAGATCGGTGCTTCGCCCGAGGATGCGCAAAACCTCATCTGTATGGCCATGCTGGCCACCGGCTTTTCCACTGCTTTGCAGGCCTTGAATAAGGGGCCTATCGGCTCCGGCTATCTCTGCCCTCTGCTAAACGGTCCGGCTTTCGTGCCGGCGTCGCTCCTGGCAGGCAAGGCGGGGGGCCTGGCTCTCATCTTCGGCATGACGGCCCTGGCCGGTATCTTCGAGGGTCTTTTCTCTCAAGTAGTAGGTAGAATGCGCAAGTTCTTCCCGCCGGAGGTGACGGGAACTGTAGTGCTCATGGTGGGTGTGGAGGTGATACCCATCGCCGTTCCCAAGTTCTTTGGGGTGGATAGCGCACATCCAGGAATTCAGGCCCTGCCATTTCTGGTGGCGTTGATCACTCTGGCGGTCACTGCCGGATTCAATGTCTGGGGCAAAGGCAAGATGCGGCTCTACTCTCTTTTGATCGGCATGGCGGCGGGCTACGCAATCTCCTTTGCCGCAGGCATCTTAACCATGGACCAGGCCAGGTTGATTGTCGACTCTGCTTTCTTCCAGCTTCCCGAGATCGGCAAATTTGGAATGTCATTTAGCACTGCAATGCTTGTGCCCTTTCTGGTGGCAGCCTTATCCTCTGCCCTCAAGACCATGGGCGACCTCACCACCTGCCAGAAGATCAATGATGCCGATTGGAAGAGAATAGAGATGCGGTCCATAAGTCGGGGCATGCTGGCCTGCGGAGCGGGAAATATAGCCTCCGGGCTCCTAGGGGCTCTCGGTCAGTCGGTCTCTTCCAGCAATATTGGTCTATCCATCGCCACCGGCGCGACGAGCAGGCGCATCGGCTATGCGGCAGGCGGCATTCTCATATTGATGGCTTTCTTTCCTAAATTGGCAGCCATCTTCGTGATTATGCCCACGCCGGTGATGGGTGCCTCTCTGATCTTCACAGTTTGCTTCAAGATCATGGCAGGCATTCAGATTATCATGTCCCGAATGATCGATTCCAGAAAGACCTTCGTGGTAGGGCTTTCCATAATATTCGGGCTCTCTTTTGATGCCGTGCCTGGTCTTTATGCCGGGTTGGATCCGATGCTGCGGCCCCTCTTATCCTCGTCTCTGGCGCTGGCCACCATCTGCGCCGTGGTGCTCAACGTCTTCTTCCGCCTGGGCATCAGCCAGAAGATGGATTTTGAGATTTATCCGGCTACCGATACCTCGGAAAAGATATTTCAGGTCATGGAGAAGCAGGGCGGTATCTGGGGTGCCAGGCGAGAGGTCATCTTCAATGCCATCTCTGCCATGAACGAGCTTCTGGATGCGGCTCCCTTCCTGGGTCTATCAGAAAAAAAGATCGCTATGAGCGTCCAGTTTGATGAGTTCAACCTGAATGTCAGAGCAGTCTATGAGGGCAAGCCCTTTGAGATTCCTACAGCCATGCCCAGCATCGATTTCATGCATGATGAGCAGGCAAGCGCGCTGGCTCTGGCAGCGTTTACCATGAGCAGGTACGTGGATAAGATGAGCTTCTCGACCAAGGAAGGGAAGACACAGCTGCATATGCATTTCGAGCATTAAAATAGACAGAAGGCTGGGATTTCAAGCCTTCTTCTTATCTTTTGCGGAATTGAGGAGCATCAACCGGTTTATGGCGCTCACCAGAGCTTCCACAGAAGCCATGACAATATCCTCGCGTGCCGATCTGGCGCTGACCTTGCGTCCCCGGTCGTCCTCTACGCCAATCACCACTTCTGCCAGGGCGTCAGCCCCGCCGCTGATGGCTTCAATTCTAAAGTCGCAGAGGTGGATTGATGTATCACTGTCCAGCAGGCCCTGCACGGCATTTACGGCAGCATCCACCGGCCCCACGC
>JAQTXY010000079.1 GCA_028688535.1 Methanothrix sp.
AGGCTGATATGCTGGGCGACGATTTCAAGGACGAGAAGAGGTTCAAGCTAAGCAGAGTCATCCCTGGAGAGAAGTTCAAATTCACCTATGAGTACGACTTTGGAGATGGCTGGGGTCATACTATCCTAGTAGAGAAGATCTTGCGGCCTGCAGAAGAGCTGAAAGCACCGGTCTGCCTTGATGGCAAGCGTTCTGCCCCACCGGAGGACTGCGGTGGAAAAGGCGGATACCACGATGTTCTAAAGGCTTTGAAGAATCCGAGCCATCCGGATAGTGCGGATTTGCTGGAGTGGCTGGGTGAATACGATCCCGAGTATTTCGACGCGGATGTGGTGAGCAAGCGACTGATGAAGATCAGGTGAGTGGTGCAAAGCCTAATGGTCTCACGCGAAGCCTTTACTGGCGCGAATTAAGGATGTTTGATTCGCAGCCATTCGTTATCGCCAGCAAGGTATAACAATTTCTCAACTACCGTGGTGCAGATGGCCGAAAATAGCTAAATAGCTTCAAGCCAAACAATACATTCGCATGAAGATCAAAATGACAATTTCAGGCAGCAAAGTTCATGGAGTAGGCTATCGTCCCTGGCTTACCGATGTGGCCATAGGTTGCGGGCTGTGCGGTTTTCAGGCCAGCAATCGCATTGAGAAGGGAATTCAGGCGGTCATAGTCTTGGCTGAAGGTGATGAAGAGTGCGTATCATACTTTGAGGATCAGGTAAGATCGAATAAGCCCGAGTTGGCCTTGGTAGATACTATTGAGGTATCGGAGTTCTCAGGAAAAGTCATATCTCTGGAAAAGTATGCCGCAATAAATACTTCAGCGCAGTTAAACAAAGCAATTCCCCTGCTATTAGGAATGAACAACAAAATGGATCGGATGCTCGAAAAGCAAGACGAAACCGTCGCTGAAGTCAGGGGAATTAACAAAAAGATAGATCAGATGCTTGGCAAGCAGGATCAGATGCTGGTGAAACAGGATCAGATGCTGGTGAAGCAAGATGAGACCACTGGCGAGATCCGCGATCTGCGCGACGACCTGGTATATCATAGCAATACGGATCGACTAACGAGGATGGAAAAGGATATTCGGGTCATCAAGAACAAGATTGGAATAATGTAGTCCTCCTATGCCCAGGGAATACATATAAACTAATAAAAAAATGAGTCCTTTTAATAATCCGCTTTTCGAGCCCTATCTCTCTTTGCAGGCTCGCAAGAAGTTCGCCGGAAATCCCCGAAAAGATGCGCTGTGGACATGCGTGTAGCTGGCCACCATATTTCCCTCGCACATGCCGTCCCAGCCGTCCTTAATTCCCGTTCCCCGCTCCAACCTGACGGCGTACTTGACTCCTTCATCCATCATCATCTCGGAGTGGTGAAACTCGTGCCCCATGATTGCCTCGCCGGCCTTTCCTAGAGCACAGTCCTGCGCGATATGCCCGTGCACGTAGCTGACGACGCGCATGCTGCCCCGCCGCGCCTTCCCTGCAACCAGCCCAACCATATCCTGCCGCTCGCCATCCCACTCGATCTCGCGCGCCAGGTACATCAGCCCACCGCATTCAGCATAGATGGGCAGGTCTTTTTCATGCGCCTGCTGCAGCGCCCGCCGCATGCCTATATTCTCGGACAGCTCGCGGGCATACAGCTCTGGATAGCCTCCTCCGATGTAGATGCCGTCAACCGACGGAAGCGCCCTGTCATGCACAGGGCTGAATGGCACCACCTTCGCTCCGGCCAGCTCCATCATCTCCAGGTTATCCCGGTAATAGAAATTAAAGGCCTCATCCCGAGCCATGCCGATGCGTAGGCCCTTTCCAAAGGTATTTTGCCGGTAAAGATCCTGCTCGACTTCGGGCAGAGGCTCTGCCTCTCTGGCAATCTCCAAAATGCGGTCCAGGTTCAGCCCCTCCTCCACAATCTGGCGGATCTTGTCTACCCGATCCTGGAATCCCTCGTGCCTGGTCTTGCCCTCCAGCACAGGCACCAGACCCAGGTGGCGCATGGCCAGGTGCATATCCTCATTTCGCCGGATGACCCCCACTACTTCCACACCTGCGTAGCGTTCAATCTCCTTGATCGCCTTTTGGGCATGTCTCTCCGATCCGACCTTGTTGAGGATTACCCCCTTAAAATCGACCAGGGGATCATAGTCCATGTAGCCTTTGACAATTGCTGCGCAGCTTCGCGTGATGCTTCTGGCGTCGACGACGAAGATCACTGGGGTGCGAAGAAGCTTAGCGATCTGTGCTGTACTGCCCAGATCTCCATCGTACCCCTCGTAAAGGCCGCGCACCCCCTCGATTACAGCGATGTCCGCGCCCTCTGCGGCATGGGCATAGATCTCATTAACGGCTGACTCTGTCATCAGGTAGCCGTCCAGATTGCGGCAGCTTCTGCCGGTGATCCAGGTGTGGTAGCTGGGATCGATGTAGTCCATAGCTACCTTGAAGGGTTGCACCTCAAGTCTCTGGCCCCGCAATGCGGAGAGCAGACCGGCTACAATGGTGGTCTTGCCGCTGGAACTTCGATCGCCGGCTATGAGTATGCGTGGACAGTCGGCTCGCATTTTATTGCCTCCCTTTCATGGCTCACTCCATAGAGAGTTCCCGAAGTCTCTCATCGCTTAGCGGCTGTGGCACCCGTGGCTCGGCTCCCGACATGATATCCCTGGCCAGCGCACGGTAGACGTCTGCTATCCCTGAGTCAGGCGCGCCCTCAATCACAGTTACTGCTCTCCTCTCGCACTGCTGCACTATTGGGTCTTTGGGGATGAAAGCCACCAGCCGGCTGTTCAGCTCCTCTGCAAATCTCTGTGCAATCTCTTTCTCCCGTCCTGCGGCAGCTTCGCGAGAGTTGCAGATCACTCCAGCCAATGGGGTATTCAGACGGCGCAGGCCTTTGCTGATGTTGTTCGCAGCATAAAGCGGCATATACTCGCCTGAAGAGATGATGTAAGCTTGGCTGACCAAACCCTTTCGGATAGGCGCGGAAAATCCGCCGCATACAATGTCTCCAGGCACATCGTAAAGCACCAGATCCACATTTTCCATGGCCTTGGAGACCTTGCGCAAGAAATCGATGGCAACGATAATTCCCCGCCCGGCGCAGCCCACACCCGGCTCAGGACCACCTACCTCAATGCACAAGACGCCCTTGTATCCGGAAAAAACGACATCTTTCTCTCGGATCTCTCCACCCGCCAGGATGAGATCCATCATGGTGGGAATCCTTTTGCCCACCAATGTTATGCTCGAGTCGCTCTTGGGATCGCAACCCACCATCAGTACCCTGTGGCCTTCTTCAGCACAGGCGGCGGCTATGTTCGAGGCTGTGCACGACTTGCCGATACCGCCTTTGCCGTATATCGCAACGTGTTTAATAGATGACATCTAACTCCGCTTCGCTTGTACATCCTCCATAGGATATACAGCTTATCCAGGAACGATTCTTGAGAGGTAGATAGAGATCAGGACAATCTGGTTTATAACTACAGCAGCAATGTTTGCTCTTCTTTGCGTGCTGGTTTCGAACGCTTTCGCACAAGAGCCTGTGGAAGCGGCATTTGTGCGGGGTCATATCAGCGACGGCAGCGGAGTGTGGCGGGCGAATGATTTCGGTTGGTTCTACTATGACCTCGACAAGGATCAGGGCGGCGAGGAGCTTCGCGTTGATCTGCAGGATAGGACGGCAGAAAAAGATCATATTGTCTATTCCTCAAAGATATGGGCGCAGCAGTTTGAGTATGAACCCTGGGGCAGTTTCCGGGCTGTGGCATTTATGGGTAGGCCATACCTGGCCGGCTATCCCAAGAGTTCTATTACGGACGATATCAGCTCTCTAAACAAAGGTGATCTAAGGGAGGTGCTGATAGACGATGACAGCACACAGACTCTGAACAATAAAAAGGCCATCCCTCTCCAGCAGGGGTATGTTCTGGCGGCTGCTGAGATCTCTGAAAAAAATGGGGCCGTGAATTTTGTTCTGCTAAAAAATGGAAAACCTGTTTATGCCTCGGTCGTGAGCATTGGCGAGAACTTTGTCTATAAAGTAAATGATATGCCTGTGATCCTGGTACATTTGCTTAATGCCATGAGTGGCGAAAAGGGAGAAGGATTTGCCGAGGTGGACGGCATCTTTCAAATCAGCGATGTGCCATATATCAGACTTTTTGAAGGCGGCCTGCTTGGTAATATGTTGCTGACAGACATCTCTGAGGAGGGCATTGAGCTTAAAAATAATGTCTCTTTTTCATTAATCAGAGACACTGAGATACCTCTTACCCCAGACCTGAAATTAATTGTTCTCGATCTGCCTGATCTCGCCTATTATCCTGTTGGTGCTTTCTTTGATTACGGCGTGCATGAGATACGCGGGCCGGTTTATAGCGATAGCTCATCCATTCCTGTCCGCATGGGCGACTATAATTCTTCGGTGGTTGCTAGATGGAACTCCCTTAATTATAGCGGTTATTACTTCGATCAGAAGCAATCTCTGGGGGCAGAGACCCTTGCCTTTTTTGACATTAAAGGCAGGACGATAGAGCCAGCCAGAACTCCTATTGTCTATCAGGAAAATAAGACCGTGGTGCAGAGCGGTCTTCAATATACTACAATGCTGCAGGCCAAAGAATTTGAGTATAAACCATGGGGACATTATTTTATCATAGGCTTCCTTGGTGCGCCATGGTTTGCAGGATACGATTCCAGCCTCCAAGGGAAAACGCCATCATTGAGCCTTCTGGAGAATGAAGATCTTGGTAGGGTCCTCATAGATATAGAGCTACAGGGGAAAATCCTTGCTGGAAACTATTCCCTTGAAGAGGGCTATCAGATGCGTATCATGGATGTTGGCAATGACAGTTTGTTCCTCCAGCTTTTAAAAGAGGGAGTTGTAGTAGATAGTTCTGTGGTTAAATCCAATACAACATATATCTACAAGAAAGATATGGACTACATCAATGACATGCCAATAATTATGATGCACTTTGGCAATGTCTTTAACAATGGCACCCATAGTTTTGCCATACTAGATGGCATATTCCAGATCTCGGATAGGTATATCTTTCCCATCGATCCGGGAACTGGTTTTAGCGAATTGGAGATTGTTCTCGTTCAGCCTGATAAGATGATCCTGATCAATCCGGATGGTATCAATCTCAATAAAAACTCAGATGTCAACATAGGTCCTGGTATGGATATTCGTGTTGCCGACAATGACACTTTGCGATACTATTTGCACACATCAACTTATGTTGTACCTCCGCCCGAACCTCCCCAGGTCAATGCTCAGGACAATGTATCATCCTTGGCATCAGAAAACTTCAGCATTATAGTCAATGCAGCCGAGATCCGGCAGGTCATGGTCAGCATTCTTGATTCAGGAAATAGGACTGTTTTTACCGGGGATATCACCAATCTTGGCCAGGGTTCAGGTGACTTGTGGGGCTTTAACTGGCAATGGAATGCCACGACTATGCTACTCAGTGATGATAACAGCCCAGTCCTTGATGCCAGTGGTAGCGGCGTGCCGGCAATGCTCTACCTGAACGAAACCACATCACCTCGACAGGTAGGAGTAAAATTCAATCCAGAGGGACGAATTGGTGCAATAACGGACGGGGTGTCCATATATTATGTATCCCGCGAAGAATACAAACAACTCAATACTTCCATTGATTATGATGCCATGTTGGCCAACAGCACTATTAGTAAAGCATATCTCAAGATAGAGCCAGGAGAGAGCATGCTGCAGTTTATTGATATTATCAACGGCAAACTGGCTCAAAGCAACGTCAACCACACTTTGCAGGGCAATCTTGAGGCATTGGAGCCGCATCTTGTTAAGGTAGGAGCCAGTCCAGGCAGATACGAGCTGCGCATGAGGGTAGAAAATGCCGTCAATGCCATTCAGACATTTGGACAATTCTTCAATGTCACTGCAGCCGAAAAGCGTGGCGTATCCCTGAGCGATGCCAGGGCAATAGCTGGTGGAGAAGCGTCCATTACTTTGCAGACTCCCCAGTCCAATAACGAAAAGTGGGTTAACATCTCCTATGATGCAGCCAGACTGAAGCCCGTTAACATTTCTGGGGAGTGCAAAGCTTCCTGGCAGGTGGATGCGATCGAGGGACGAATCACCGCCCACCTTCCGGCAGGCTGCGCAGTCGCTAATCTCACATTTGCAGTGAGCAGCAAAGCTCAGGCGAATGAGACGATCAAACTTAATTTGACAAGTTCAAGGGGCTTTAGGCCTGAGACTGTTACCAACGGCGTCATAACCATCGCAGCGAGCGACAAAGGGGCAAAGAAGAGCCCTGCCATGGGCGTTTTAGTCAGCCTGGTCGCCTTGGCAGCCGGAGCGAAAGCTGGAGCCTATTTGCGACGTAGGATATAGTTTATATTCTTCCGTAAGTTGTCATGCAAAACAGTCAACGGCCTTGGCCGGCCGCGGCCTGGAGCGGCGCCAGAGTCACCTCGCGGGAGGCCCGAAGGGCCGACTCGCGGAAGCCCGGAAGAATGGACAGATAGACCCGATTTTGGAATCATCAGGCAAATGAGGACACAAGGACCTTAATCGTCCCGCACAGCTTTCTTTATCGCCCTTCCCATTGCCGTGCTCATAGCCTCAATCTTGCTCCTATCGTCGCCTCCTTCTGCGGATATGAACAGGTTGAACCGGCCATTGTAGGCTAGGGCTCGCAGGAAGTGGCTGAAGTTCTCCAGGGACATGCCGCCCAGGGCCTGGGACTGCAAAGCGAAATCACCCCGGTAGCCAGGCTCGCCGAAGCGCACAGCGGCTGTTGCCAACGCCAGGCCGGAGGGAACCGTTGAGCTTCCTATGCCGCTCCTGATCTCCTGGGCGAGAGCGCTACCAAGAGTGATAGCGGTGTCTTCAGTGGTGTGGTGGTCTCCGGTCTCCAGGTCGCCCCTGGCCTTGACGGTCAGATCAAATCCCGCGCCTCTGGCCATGGCCGAGAGGATCTCATCCAGGAGAACGATTCCCGTATCGATTTGGATGGTGCATGAGCCTTCTGTGTCCAGGGAAACTTCAATGCTGGTCTCTTTTGTCTGCCTTTTCTTGGATGCCGACATGGGTAGCTATTTACTTGTGTTTCATTCTTAAGCTGATCGATCTATTCTCGTCAAATCCACATCTATTTCGTTAATCCGCTGGTCGCCTGGCCTCAACTTCCAGCACTGGCATTCCTACCATGGCTATGCCATCTTCCAGCGGGCGAAGATCCAGATATCGATCGGCAATCTCTGCTATGAACTGCTCTCTTTTCTCTTGAGGAATGCGCTCTGTAAGGGAGAGCCAGGTTGTGCGGATGAAACCCTCCAGCCCTGCTCTGCCCGGCATAAGCATATCTTTGACTGTCAGGTTTGCCTTGAGCTCTTCAAGGCCCACCTCTTTCAGCCAGGCATGATACTCATCGAGTCCATAGATGCCGTGAGGATTGGAATAGTCCTGGAAGTATTTGGACCATTTATCGCTCTTGATGATCCTTCTTGCCAGGGAGAATATATCATCATCTGTCCCCCTGCCGCTGCATTGGATGAACATTCTTCCGCTAGGCTTGAGGCTGCGTTCGATGCTTCTGAGAACTGCCAGGTGGTCTTTTACCCAATGCAAGCAGGCAAAGGATGTCACTATATCAAATTCGCCGCAGTAGCTGAGGCT
>JAQTXY010000080.1 GCA_028688535.1 Methanothrix sp.
CGATTCCAGGGAAACCCTCTATCAAGATGGGGTTCTTGACAGTGGGCTCCTTCTCAAGAATTACCTGGACGATTTCCTTATCCATGCAAAAATGTTAGGCACTTATCTGAGATAAGATCATCGCTTCGGGCAAGCTTTTTAAGCATGAAATCCTGCTTAAGAAATGCATAGCTGCAATTCGAGAATATGCTAATTTAGGGGTCAAAATGGCAAAGCAATATCGAGAGGTTATTGATAGGGCATTGGCAGTCGGCCGGACCTACCTGATGGAGCATGAGAGCAAAGCCGTTCTGGAAAGCCTGGGAATCACCACCACCGGTGCCGGGGTAGCCAGGTCGGAGGACGAGGCTGTAGAGATCTTCCAATCCCTGGCATCACCCGTGGCCATGAAGGTTCTCTCTCCGGATGTAGTCCATAAAACCGACGCCGGTGGCGTTAAGCTGGATTTAAGGGATGCAGATGAGGTGAGAAGGGCCTACCAGCAAATCACTGCGGCATTCCAAGACAAAGAGGTTGTGGGCATCAGTGTGCAGAAGATGGCCCGGCCGGGTGTGGAGGCCATCGTAGGCGTGGCCAATGATGAAACCTTCGGACCGGTATTGATGTTTGGCCTGGGCGGTGTATTCGTGGAAGTTCTAAAGGATGTCTCCTTCCGCTCCATTCCTATCTCTGCCTCAGATGCCAGAGACATGATCGAAGAGATCAAAGGCTATGCTCTGCTGCGCGGATATCGCGGCATTTCTGCTGATATCGAGGCGCTGGAAAAACTCTTGATGTCTATATCAGACTTTGTCATCAAGAATCCCGACATCTCGGAGATGGATCTCAATCCCGTTTTCCTCTATCCGGATGGCTACCTGGTGGTCGACGCTCGCATAATTCTGGGAGAGCCGCGGGCAGCGCCTGCGGCTGCCGTAAAACAGGACCTGCACGATCTGTTCTATCCCAGAAGCATTGCCGTCATCGGAGCCTCAGGTACACCGGGAAAGCTGGGCTGGAACGTCTTCACCAATCTTGTCAGCCATAATTTCAAAGGAAAGCTCTATCCTATCAATCCCAAAGCGGATGCAATCTGCGGCTGCAAAGCCTATCCCTGCATCAGCGCTGTGCCGGAACCGGTGGACGTGGCCATTATCCTTGTCTCGGCAGGCATAACCCCGGATGTAGTTGAGGAGTGCTGCAAGTGCGGTGTGCGCTACATCGTGGTTGAGTCGGCTGGCTTTGCAGAATTGGGCGAGGAAGGCAAGAAGATTGAGCTTTTAATGAAGGAAATTGCCGACAGGTATGGCGTCCGGCTGCTCGGACCCAACTGTTCCGGCATCATCAATACGCACTGCAGCATGGTCCAATCCATCGGCATTGTGGATGCTCTATCCATGGGCAATATCGGCCTGGTCTCCCAGGCAGGAGTGTGCGCAGCCGGCATGCTCTGGGGACTGCGCCATATCATGGATTTCGGCATAATCGCCACCATCGGCAACAAGCTGGATATCAACGAGACCGATATTCTGGAAGCGGTGAGCAAAGATGAGAACATCAATGTCATCTGCATGTATCTGGAGTCTGTGAAAGGCGGGCGGCGTTTCATTGATGTGGCCCGGCGTATCACTGTGGACAAGCCGGTCGTGGTCCTCAAGTCAGGTCGAACCGCTGCCGGAAAGAAGGCGGTAGCATCTCACACCGCATCCCTGGCTGGCAATGACCAGATCTTCAGCTCCGTCTTCCGCCAGTCCGGAATCATTCGGGCCCGCGATTATGAGCACATGTTCAACCTGGCTCGCGCTATTTCCAAGCAGCCCTTGCCCACCAGGGAAGGCGTATTCATAATAACCTACGCCGGCTCCCTGGGAGTCATTGCCGCCGATGCCATCACCGACAACGGCATGCGTCTCTCTGAGCTCGAACCGCACCTATTAGAGCGGCTGAAGGGTCTGCTGCCTGACTATGTCTGCGGCACAAACCCAGTAGACTACACCTTCAGCCAGGACGCCGAGACCGTAAAGAGAACCATTGAGATCGGCGTGGACAGCGATGATGTGGGCAGCTTTATCGTGGTATTGCAGGCGGAGATCCTGGGCAGCTACGTGGATGCTCTCCAGAAGATCGATTACAAGGGCAAACCCATCATCGCCTGTGTGGCTGGAAAGGAGTTTGCGCAAACCGATGTTATCAAGCTGGAAAATGCGGGCATTCCAGTCTTCGGAACACCCGAGCAGGTTGCCGATGCACTGGGCATCATGTACCGCCACCACCAGAGGGTCAGCAGGCAAAAGTCATTAGAGTAAAAAATCCGCTGGTGATGTTTTAACTTCGCATCTTCGCGCCTTCGTGTGAAACCGTGCCCTGGTTGAATCTCACGCGAAGCCGCGAATTTCCTTGATTAGGGGCCGCTTACGGCACCTCGTAATTGGATGCGCAGCTGCAAAGGCCTGCCTCCTTTTCCATCTCATTATAATAGGCTTCCGACTCTGCAGAGCATTCCGTTAAATTGCCGGTGATATTGAAACAGGGGGATGGTTTCCACGAACCCCAATATCCAACAGTCGGTGTGATATTGAAGAGACTGGTTGTATTTATCTTGTTGTCAGCATCCGCGCTGCCATCTTCTCCCAGGCAGCAGGGCAGAGGCTGATAGTATGCCTCAAATGTGGTGGCGTTCCTGGCCTCAACTATCTCTCCTTTGCAGACCGCCCTGACCAACACCCTATTGGTATAATATGCTTGTTTGCCATCCACCTTGGCCCTCATCTTTATAGTCAGCTTTCTGCCGATATCAAGGGAAGGAATTGTCCAGTTGACCATACTGCCGTTTGTCTTCGCTCTGATGCTGGAGTTGATATAGCTGCAGCCTCCGGGAAGATAATCGGTTATATTCAATGGTTTGAGCAGTTTATTGCCGTCATTGGTTACGTTGATCAAAAAGAGGACTGTCTCTTCATCCAGCATAGATGCTATCTTGCTGATATTAACATGGGGATATAGATGCCGGGGCATATCATGAATGCCAATCGCCGTATCTATCTGAAAGCTTCCGACAAGAGTCTGATCCAGACCGATGTTCGGTCCGTTTTCCATATTTAGATCGAGAGTTCCATTGAATTTACCGAGAATGGAGAGTGTAGATCTCTCCATCATCCCCTCCATATCGACAGATGTTGCATAACGGATATCCCTGCTAATTGAGACACCCTTCTCCTCTTCTTTGGTAAGCATCCCCTCATCCCATAAGTTGGCATAGCTGAGGTTTTGAGATCCCACCCCGAGGTGAACAGGTGCATATTGCATCTTTATGTATTTATCAACGAAGCCAAGTTCCGATTTCTCCTGTGAAGAGTAGTAACCGCTGCCCGATTCGTAGGATTTTTGCTGGCCTTTTACCCGTTTGTCGGTAGAGACAAACCCTTTACCTATCCCCGACTTGGTGAATTTGACGCTCTCTCCGTATGAGTCCACGGACTCTTCTATCCGGAAGCTGCCATGGTAGTTTTCATCTATCTCCTGGATGACATCTCTCTCTTCTGGGACATGCTTCTTATAATTGATCTGAGCCATCCCTGATTTGAAATCGGCTTCCGATAGGTAAACGGTCTGGTTCATATCCGCTACAAAAGTGCTGTTCTGGTTCAAAGTATCGGCGTATAGGTATTTTTCGCGAATGCTGTCGCCCATTATCCTGTTCTCAACGCGGGTATAATCCGACCACAATGAATCGTAATTGAGGCTTCGATTCCCTGGCAGGAGAAATGCAGTCTTCCTGTATTTGGCAAACAGATTCTTCTCCAGGCTGATGCTCTTATTTTCTTGATGCAGGCTGCTCTTTGCCTCTTCTTTATAGTAACCGCTTCCATGCTCCCGACTGGAGATACTTGTGCCTGGGGAGCCGAGAACTGTCACCGATGAATTGGCGCTTACCTTATATGGGTATGTATCATAGTACCCATATATCATAGCTATGTTCGTGAGACCTTCCTTCTTTTCCTCGGTGGAAAATCCTTTTCGAACATAAGCGTAGCCATCGCCTTGCACCAGAGATGTCTCATAATAATTGGCCTTCGCTTTCTTTGGGATCTGGGCGACTATTTGGATGGTTCTCAATTCATTTTCGCCAAGTGTTCCAACTCTCCAGGTTAAATTATTGCCGCTCACAATACTTGGTGGAGGAGACACACTGATTAGAATCACCTCCGGAAGTAGGTCGGTGACATTCACTAATTCGGCTGGTATAATCCCAGAATTTCCATAATTAATAGTATATGTTATGTTATCTTCCTGGTTATAGGTGCTCTTATCTGCCTTCTTTCGAATCCAGAGGGAATGAACCACATCAGTTTCTAGCGTCGCATTTTTCCCTTCAAAATAGGGGTCAGAAGAATTTATTCTGTAAGTATTGATGATTTTTGAAACATCCTTGGGGATGGACTTATTTGCCATCACCTTTATGGTTATTGTGCCATTATCGTCTGGTTTCAATTCTCCCAGGCTCCACCAGAGATGATTTTCATAACGGTCGGTAGGTGAGTCAAGAAGCGGATCGGTGATATAATCTACATATGGATCCAGCCAGTCATGAATCGTCACATTTTTCTGGTTTACTGATCCCTCATTTCGATACGTAATGGTATAGGTCAGTTGCCTGCCGGGCGGCACAAAGTCAGAAGAGGCGGTCTTGGTGATATTCAGCTCACCGTTCATCACGCTAGTCACCAATTCCCTTGTCTTTCCGGCAAACTGGTGGGAACTTATTCTGTATCTATTGATAATTCTCGAGGTGTTACCTAAAATCGCATTCTTTACCGATACTTTTACGGTTATTATGCCTCCCTCGCCCTGATTCAAGTCACCCAGGCGCCATATGAGGTCTCTTTGGGTGCTCAGGTTTGCCAGGTCGACATTTGGGTCCAGCCAATCATGAATCGTCACGTTGGTCTGTTTTATGGAACCATTATTTCGGTATATTATGCTATAGGTCAGGTTATCTCCCGGCAGCACTAAATTTGCGGAAGCTATCTTGGTGATATTCAAATCGTTGCTTCCCACGGTGATATTGATGAAACTGATTGCGGAAGAGTTTTCCCGGGCAGTCAGCTCTACCTTATTGACAATTATTGATCCGGGAACGGCAAGGGCATTTACCTTGGTCTGGATTTGTATGCTTCCCGACTCGCCGATCTTGAGAACTCCCAGGCTCCATCGATTCATGCTACCAGCATCGGGTGGAGGGTCTGACCGAAGGAAGGAGAGGTTCTTGTCGTAAGTCTCCTTGATCACAATATCATGGGCATCTGAACCACCCGCGTTTTTATAAAGAATGGTATAATTCAAGAGACCGCCTGCAATTGCCATTTGTGGGTCAGCGGTCTTTGTCACAAGCAAATCGGGCAGAGGCCGGAAGACCTCTAATGTGAATGAATCCCAATCGGACACATCATTTCCATCCCTGGTTTTAGCCGTAACCGTGGCCTTATTCTTGAGTAAAAATTTCTCGACGTAGAGCTGATATCCTGGAGTTCTTCTATACTCCTTGCTCAGGATATTTCCCCGGCCGTCCACCATCATTATCAGCGTATCTCCTGATTTATAATCGGTTATTGTAATAGTATTATATCCCTTGGCCGGCAAGTCGTACTCAATTTTAAGGTACTCTTTAGTTCCTGGGGGCAGATAGTAAAGCTCTTCGGAGAGCATCTTTCCGGATGTCGTATAATGCACCGTTAACACTGCGCCTGATATGGGATCCAGGTAGATGGATCTATTTAAATCACCAAGAGAATCAACAATCTTGCTAAAGGATTCGCCGGTTACTTCATTGCTGTAGTTGTAATATGTATAATTTAATCCTCTTTGTATCTGCTTTGTTGTGACCAGCGTGGCAGCTTGCATATCGAATTGGCTTGCAGATCGACGCATATTATCCATTACAATCTCCAGGCGAACTTTTTTTCCCATCAGCCTCTGTATAGTCTCTGAAAGCTGTGTGGAGCCTTTATCACTCTGCATGATGCGCAGCATTGGATAATCGGAAGGATCCATAATCTTATACTCACATTCATACCACCATGATTCTCCCGGATCAAGCAAATTGTTTCCATCATCTCCTGATTTATAAATAGGCTGCGAGTCCGGTCCCCAGCTTTGCAGGTCGGTGAGATTCAGATCCAAGAGGGGTAAAGTTCCCTGGTTGGTTACATTATAGGTGTATAATACCTGGTCTCCTATTTTAACGGGCGCGGTGAATAGACAGTCTTTTTTCAAGCCGATTTTAGCAACCGACTTGGGGACTACACGGATATTAAATATTTTATTATAATATCTGCAACAACCATAGGTGTTGGTTAGATTTAACGATATGATAACGTTCTTGGGAGAATCGACTACCGGTGCCGTCCACCGCATAGATCTTCCCGTATAGCTCATCGGGCTTCCATCAGATGCGCTCCATTCGGCCGACGCATCTTCTTGAGATATATTCTGGGCAATAAAGTTGCAGATGGTCCCGGACATAACTTCTCTTTCATTGGTAGCCTGACCAGATGCTAGGCTCATAAATGACAGAATCAGAGCATACGCTAAGATCGCTGAGATAACAAAATGCTTCGATGAATAAGAGCGTTTGTCCAATCAGTCTCACACTACCCAGCCAATTACTGCTACCGGCTCAGGTGTAACAGTTATGGTCATATTGCACGCCGCCCACAGTTTTGGACTGTTCTTGGTGCTTTTATCATTTACATAGGCAATTAGTTCATGCTGACCTGCTCCATAATTATGCCAATCAATGTCTATGCTCTCCGCATCATGAGACTCGTGCGACTCATCCGATCCTTCTTGCGAATCTTCGTCGTCAATCTCTCTTCCGTCCAAATTCCATTGGATTGTGCCGCGAATTGAACCGGTCAGACTGACCCTGTAGGTCTCAGTCTTGCCCAGGCAAGAGTGATCCTGCCCAATAATCGAGCAAGGACAGACATTAATAGCGAGCTGCCGGCTGACAGAAGCCACCTTACCGGATTGATCTCTCGCCTGCAATCTTACTGTGTAGTCTCCTGGGCGATCATAGGTATGATCCGGATTCTTCTCATTGCTATAGAGTGCGTCACCAAAATCCCAATCATAAGTGTACGGTCCATCTCCGCCGGAGGTCTGGTCAACGAATTTGACAACACCTGAGCAGGCCTGCGGGTTTTCTGTGAAAGAAGCAAGAAGAGGCGTCTGTGCCACCAACTCTGCTTCCTGTCCACCATAGCACTTTGTATTGCGATTGCTGCACTTGCGATTTGCCTGGCCGCAGGTTGTGTCTTTGGCCGTTTCCCAGCTCAGCACAAGTCTCTTGAGCCTGACTTCTTCTCCGCTCGTCCAAATAATATTGTAGATGGGATAGTCCACCGTGGACTTTGCTTCAATTTTTTCCAGGACGCAAAGGCCATCGTCATAAAAGGATCTGCTCAATATGCCGCCCAGATACAGATCAGCCAGCAGGATGGCGGCATAGCGTGGTGCATTGGCGTTATTACGAAATGTGGCCCAGAGATAACAGGATTGCTTTTCGCCCGCTACTGCATAAGATAGCTCATCTCCCATATTATCACCCAGCCACAGTCGTGATACTATCACATCATTGGCCTGGCACTGGAATTTGCAGTCTGGCCAGTCTGCACAATGAGCGGGCAGCACGATCAGAATA
>JAQTXY010000081.1 GCA_028688535.1 Methanothrix sp.
TGAACATGGAGTTTTTGTGTATCCCTATCTGGAGGTAAAAACATGATCAGCAAGGAACTTATGGAAATGCTGGACGAAAACCTGGTCTATCTGGCAACCTCAACTCCTGAGGGAAAGCCAAATGTGGTGCCCGTCGGCCTCTGTCGGGCTATAAATGATAAGCAGCTCATCATCATTGATGTGCTGTTCAATAAAACTAGGAAGAACCTGGAAGACAACCCTCTTGTGGCCCTCTCCTTCACCGATCACAAGAGAATGGCGTCCTATCAGCTCAAAGGGCGAGCAGAGATTCATATCGATGGGCCAATCTTCGATATGATGCTGCAGATACGGGAGCAGAAGGAGGCGCGAATGAGGTCTCATATGCAGCAGGGAGCAGCCATGACGCAGGAGATGAAAGAGAAGTCAGAGCGCATGAAGGAATGGAGGAAGAATCTGCGGCCCAAGGCAGCGGTGTTGATAACGGTGGAGGAGATCTACTCTCACATGCCCAAGCTTGATTCGAGGAACAACATCTGAGGTGCGATAGCATGAGTGATCATTTATTATGGGTGGAAACCCGAGACAGGACAGAGCAGAAGGCCGTGCAGAGAGTCTATTCTTTTTTCGGCCATCCATCTATGTCCACAAGCCTCTACATCCCTCAAATGGATGATGCATTTCTTCTCATGCCTTCTGGGGAAAAGATCGGCCTGGAAATGAAGAGGGGAGACTGGCTGGCAGGGTACGGCCATGTTGAGCATCTTTTTGCGGATATCAAGATCGATTGGCCGGGAGATAGTATATTTTCAGTTGCTCGGTCTCCGGGAGTCTATGATCTGGGATGGCATGGGGGCAACAGCGACCCATTCCTCTCCTCAACTATGCAAAAGCGGTGATTCACGCAGGATCGGAAGGCTGCTGTCGGTCGGCAGGAATTCTGCCACTTGATCTTATTCCAGAGCAGGCTCCCTATGAACTCAAGGCAGGGGACCGCATCCGGATTAGGTCGAGTATCTCGGCCAGCCTGTTAAAGCCAGCTGGACGGCATCTTACTGGACCTGGGATGAGCATGGCGATTCGAGGGTAAAGCGGGGAATAACCGGGGAAGATGGCAGGTTCTCTGTGGACCTGATTTCGGGCGGTCTCTGGTTTTTAGATGCAGCTTATTCTTTGCCACAATCCGGGCGCTGGACTGCCACTCATTCACTGGCTCAGTTCTTCAAATCTGGCGACGTACTGAAATATAATTCCCTGAGATATAAGACAACGCTATCTGTATGGGTAAGGTGATCTGCGGCAGATCTAGTAGGCTTTCGCCTCCCGGATCTGTCGCAAGGGCATGATCACAGGTCGATCGGAGAGGCTTCTCACCGCAGCTTCCACCCTGTAAACAGATGCTATGTTCTCCTCAGTAATCACCGAATAGGGATCTCCGGCGGCCACAATCTTTCCCTTCTTCATCATGATGATGCGATCCGAGTAGTAGGAGGCCAGGTTTAGGTCATGCAGCGCCATTATGGCAGTGATCTCCTTCTTCTTGACCACATCCCGAATTATGTTCATGACGTCCAGTTGATGCCAGATATCCAGGTTGCTGGTGGGCTCGTCGAGAAGCATCACCTCTGCCTCCTGAACCAGCGCTCTGGCAATCAGGACTTTCTGCTGCTGGCCGCCGGAAAGCTCGGAGAAGTTGCTCATGGCCAGCTTCTCGATATCAAGAAGCCTCAGAACATCCCATACCTTTTTCTCGTCCTTATCGCTTCCCAGCCATCCGATGTGGGGCCTTCGGCCCATCAGAATGGTATCAAAGACGTTGGTCGGAAAGATGCGCACCGAGCTTTGCGGCACATAAGACAGGTATCTGGCCATATCCATCCTGCTCATGTGGGTCACATCCTTTCGGTCGATGAGAATGCTTCCCCCCTGAGGAGCTGCAATCCGATCAATGCACTTGATCAATGTCGACTTTCCCGAGCCGTTTGGCCCAACTATGGTGACCAGCTTGGAAGGGGCGATCTGAAAGTTGATGTTGTCCAGAATTGGATTACTGCTGTAGCCAAAGACAATATCCTTGGCCTGAAGCTTGATCATCATGTCCAAAACTCCTTTCTTTTGCCCTTCATCATGAGATACATGAAGAATGGAACACCCACAATAGAGGTCATGATACCGGTGGGTATGATAGTAGGTGCTATCAGATTCATTCCTACGGCGTCTGCAGACATGAGAACCAGTGCCCCCAGCACTCCTGAGGCGGGAATGAGGAATCGATGATCTCCACCTATGACCATGCGAGCCATATGAGGTGCAACTAATCCCACGAAGGCGATGGTGCCCATGAAACAGACAATTGTGGCGACGAGCAGGCTGCTGACCACCATGATGAATATGCGTGTCATCTCGGCATTCACACCAATGCTCTTGGCAGTCTCATCGCCGGCTGTCATGATATTCAGGTCCCAGCATTTGGTCATGAGCAGTGGAATGCAGATGATAAATATGATCAGCAGCAATTGTGAGTTGGTCCAGGAAAATGCAGCCAGATCTCCCATGCCCCAGTTGGTCATGAGGCGAAGCTGCTCATCGCTGGCAAAATACTTGAGAAGCGAACTTATGGCTGTGAAGAAGTAGTTCACAGCGATGCCTGCTAACACTAAATTCTCAGAGGTGGCTCCCTTGATAGCCGCCAGGCCAATGATGAAAAGTGAGCAAAAAAGGGCACATATGAAGGCATTGCCAATGATGAAATAGGGCCCACCCAGAATGGAAAAGCCGATAACGGCTGCAATGGAGATGCCAAACTGCGCTCCCGCGGTGATGCCCAGGGTAAAGGGGCTTGCCAGGGGATTCTTGAGCACGGCCTGCATCACACAGCCGCATATTCCCAGGCCGAATCCTGCCATAACCCCACCTAAAATCCGGGGAAAACGGATATTCCAGACCACACGAGAGGTAAGCGCATCCACAGAGAAATGGTCCGGCATAAAGCGGGCCAAGAGTGCAGAATAAGAATCAGTTACCGATATATTTAATGGCCCTAGAGTTATTATGATTCCGGTGAGCAGGACCAGCAAGCCGACAATGCCCAGTACGAAGAAGATTCTGATGAACTTGAATCTCTCGTGAGCCATCTGCGGATTGCTCTTCTTGCCTGCTCTTCTGGCCCGGGAAAGGCTGGCATCGGACTTTCCCCGAAAGAAGATGGTCCGAAAGCTGGTCATTTATTACCCGCAGCCGCCTTGGCCAGCCCCATGAAAAGGGGAAGGTCAGAATTCATGTGTCCTTCATTTGAGCTGGTCGATACCACAATGAGATTCTTTTCCTTGGCGATCTCGGTCAGTGTCTGAAACTCGCGCAGCTTGAGAGCGCTGGGCTTGTTCTCATACATATCGGCAGCCTCATTCATCTTCTTGGAGGCCTGAAACTCTCCTTCAGCCAATATTATGCGGGCCCTCTTCTCCCTCTCCGCCTCCGCCTGCCGGGCGATGGCACGAAGCATATTCTCAGGCAGGGAGACGTCTCTCATGGTTACCATTACCACATGCATGCCCCAGGGTCCAGTTGTGCTGTCCAGTATTTCCTTGATCCTTTTGTTAAGGTCGTCTCTATCGGAGAGGATGGTGTCCAGCTCGTTTTGGCCCAGGATATCTCGCAGAGTGGTCTGAGCCAGGAGAAGAGTGGCCGCCTCGAAGTCCTCCACCTCCACGATGGCTCTGGTGGCATCCACTACCCTGTAGTAGATAACTGCATCCACCTCAAGGGTCACGTTGTCCCGGGAAATGATGGTCTGCTTGGGAACATCCAGCTCTCTCACCCTCATGTCCACTCGCACCATTTTATCCACGAAGGGTATGAGGGGAAATAGGCCCGGACCTCTCTCCTTCTTGATCTTTCCCAGACGAAATATCACCGCTCGCTGGTACTGTCTTACCACCCGGATGGATGAGGCTAAAAGTCCTAACACTAGAGCCGACCCGATCAGAAGAGAGATGGAAACCATTTCAGCAACCTCCCTAGGCCGGTTGGGGCCCATCCTTCTGCCAGGAGATTAAGACCTGCTTATGGCTGCGGTGCATGCATAGTCCCTTCTCATCCTTAACCAGTCTAAGCGAGAGGAACTCTCGCAGCTTTGGCTCCTTTTCGTCGGGCACCTCATGCATCTGCTTCCATTCGGCCACGGCTTCATCAAGGCTGGTGTAATGCTCATCAGACTGCCAGTTCATAAACTTGATATCGGCAAGAATTCCCATATCAGCGAGCAGATTGTAGATAACAAGATAGCCGGCGGGACCTGCCTCATGCCAGCCGTGCCTGCCATGTCCCCCTTCTTCGCCTTTCTTGCCTTCTCTCAGGAACTGTCTAAAGCCGTCGTCCCTCTTGCCGTCGGAAAAGGTGAAGATATAGACCGCTCTTTTGGCCAGAGCATCCATCTTGCTCAGGGCCTCTTTCAGGTCATAGACTCCCAGAGAATTGGACGAGAGGACCACGTCGTGCGGCTGCAGCTCTCCATCAGTCACATCCTGCCAGCTCTTCTGGATGCAGCGGATGTTTTCTATTCCCTCTGCTGCCATGTTCTCCTGCAGACAAGCCAGCATTCCTGCCGATTGATCGAGAGCGGTCACGCTTTTAACCAGACGAGATATGGGCAAAGCCAGTCTGCCTGTGCCGGCTCCCACATCCAACACAGTCTCGCCGCAGGTGAGGCCAAGGAGTGCCACCTGGCCCTCCGACCTCGCCTTGTTCTTCATGACCCGTTTATTAAACAGCCTGGCCCGGCTGTCCCAATGGGCAGCCAGGTCTTTGCCATGGTGTTGAAAACCACCTGCATGGGTGGCCTTCCACAGTTCATCCCAATTAATGATTCCCGGCATGGACCAGTCTCCTACTTCAGGCTGTCCAGGTACTCTCTGGGCCAGACCAGGTAGTCAGCATATTCGGTAAAGACGCCGTCTACGCCCAAGAAGGCCTTGAATATCTCATTGCCCTCTTTTTCCAGATCGAGATCTTTGAAATCATCAGGATAGAGCATCTTGGCCATGTACATCATGTTCAAGAGGTTTCTGTCGGGAGGAGTGCCCCGGCAGTGGGGATAGAAACAATTGTAGACGTTGCCGTTCTTTATGGCATTGATGGAGGCCAGATCCGGACTGTTTTTAATGAACTCCAGGCCGGTGTTGTTTCCGGCATCGCTATTGGATATGAATATGTAGTCGGGATTCCAGGCGATGATCTGCTCAAGAGCTACATTGACCGTCGAACCGTTGATCTCGGAGGCTATGTTGATGCCGCCTGCCATAGTCAGGGGATCATATTTGGGCTCAGTGCGGGTGAAGTCCCTGCCCTCTTTGGGATCATAAAAAGCGTTGCTTGCACCTCGGGAGGCGAAGTAAACCTTGAGCTTCTCGTCAGGCTTTTTGTTATCCGTTACAGATTTTATCATGTCCACCTTGCCTTTGACAAAAGCGATCAGCTCATCGGACCGATCTTCCACATCCAAAGCCTTCCCAGCTACCCTGATGCTGTTGAAGTATCCGTCATCACCAAAATTCCAGCCCTGTCCGCCCAGCACCACCACTGGGCAGCCGATCTTATCCTCAAAAGCTTCGGCGTCTTTCAAGTTTCCGCAGAAGATTATATCCGGCTTGAGTGCGGCTATCTGCTCAAAATAAATGTCATATCTGGTGCTGATCTCGGGCAGGTCAGGCATGCGTCCATCGATAATAGTTTCGTAACATTCTTTGCACCCTTCAGTTGTGTTACCAAAGGTCATGGGACAAAGGCAGGACTTAGTGGCCTGCTCTCCTGCCACCAGCTTATCACCGTAGCCCAGGGCAACCACGATCCTGGCTTCATCCGGAGATCGGGTAACTATCCTCTCTACGGCTTTATCCAGAGTTATCTCCCTGCCTTGAGTATCGGTAAATGTCTTGGGGTAAGATGCCATCGCCGGAATGCTCGCCAATAATATGGAGCATATCAATAATGCCAGCATCGTCCTATTCATCCAGTTGCATTTATGCATTCATTCCTCTCCTTTTTAGTATTATAGATCTGCAAGCGGTTTATGTAGCCATTGATCTTGAATATCAATCGGTTTTGTGTTAAATATTATGTAATATTTAAGACTTTTCGTTATTAGTAGTATATAATAACATAATTGATCAGAATAAGTTGTGAATGAATATTATTAATAAATTAATTATTTAAATCATGTTTGACAGAACTTAAAATATATATAATATGAATAAATCTATTATATAAGCAAGTTTAGTAATACGAATAAAAGAGAAAATCTTAAATATGCAATATATCTTACATATAGGATGATACGGAGGAATTCAAACGATTACTAAATGCGAGTTGATCACCATGGTTCTTCTTCTGGCATTGCTTCCGGGATTGGCTATGGCGGACAATGCGGTTATGGAAGAGCTAGGCACCAAGGCAGCCAAGACTGCCATGCAAGATCTCAAGGTCGAGAAAGGAGATGCCAATCTTCTTATCCTGACCAGCGCAGGACATGCTATCGTCGACGGCCAGACGACCCAGAGCGCTCTCAAGGGCCTGATGAATGTGAGCGGAAACAGCATTGGCGATGCAAACCTCTTTCAGGTTCTGCGCCCTTACTGGAAGCCGGTATGGTTCTACTTCTTTGACAAAGCTACTGGAGAGGGAGTATTCCTTCAGGCAAACGGTAAGGCTTTGAACGGCAGCCTGGATGAGTTCAAGGCTCTCCCGGATGATCAGGTCTTCAGCAAGATCTCCAAGGCCAATGTGGATATCGATTACTTGGCGAATCACACCGATGAGGGCAATGAGACATACAGCAAGAAGGCCTTTAACGGCAATGAAGGCACCCTGATTCCCATGTCAAATGTCTGGGCAAGAGGCGGGTCCTTTGAATTCATACAGGCAACCTGTTTCCACGACCACCTCTGTCCAGGTGTTACCAGTGGACTTTTCCTGGCCAAATATGTCGAGGAGAAGCTGCCTATAACCAATAGCAGTGAGAGTTACAAGGTCATCTCCTGCCCCAACTGGTGCAAGGAGGATCTCTTGCAGATGCGCTGGGATGCGACTCCTGGCAAGAGCGGCATGTTTGTGATGGCATTGACCGATGCGGAGAAAAAGGCAGTACCGGGCATTGCCGGAATATTCATTCGCTGGAATGACACCGCCAAGCAAGGAGATGCTCTTGTTCTGGCCTACAACTCCAGCTCAGTCAAGAACGGCTGGAAGGGTCCGGATTGGGGAAGCAAGCTGGCCACTTCTGTAGCGCTCATGGACTATGTGGACAGTCCGGAAACCTTCGTCTCCACCATCAAGGAGTTCAAGGTGGATGCTGGCAAGCTGGCTTTGCTGCAGAACGCAGGCATGCATCCTCTGAAAGTAGCCGGTGTACTGTAATAGGATATCATGCCAAGCTGCTATATTTGGCCTCTCAATCTATTTTTTTATAATCCCTGTTACCATCATTTTTTGTAAATGGTTCATTTAATGTTACTACTGGAAAGGCTTTTAAGATAAAATGCTATATCTTGTTAGGAGGTTAAAGAGATGAAAATAGTTATCTGTGGCAAAGGTGGATGCGGGAAGAGCACAGTCTCGGCTCTGATGGCCAGGGAGATGACGGCCAGGGGAGATCGGGTACTCGTGGTAGACACAGACGAAT
>JAQTXY010000082.1 GCA_028688535.1 Methanothrix sp.
GTGGCTGCAGGCCAATGGTCTGGGCGGCTATGCCTCCGCCACTGCAGTGGGCAGCAACACGCTGGCCTATCACGGCCTTCTTGTGGCGGCGCTAAAGCCTCCGACCGACCGCTGGCTTTTGCTCAGCTCCCTGGATGAGGAGTTTGATGGCGCGCATCTGGCCAATCACCAATATCCTGGTGTAATTCACCCCCAGGGATTTAAATTCTTGCAGGAGTATAGCAATGATCCCTTCCCGCGATTTTGCTATAAGATCGGCAGATGCCGCATCGAAAAGACGGTCTTCATGATCCAAGGAGAGAACACTACCATCATCAGCTACAAGATCAAGAATGGGCAGGGAACGATGCGTCTCGTTCCCCTGGTGCACAGTCGGAGCTTTCATTCCGCTTCCCCCTTGCCGGGCATGAGCCAGCAACCTCTTGATACAGGAACAATTCTGCGATCAAATCTCCGCCCGGACATTCGTCTCATCCTCCTCTCGGACGGGCTTGCCTATATTGCGCAAGAAATGATTTACAATAACTTCGAGTACGAAGAGGAGCGATTGCGGGGATTGGCCTGGAAGGAAGACCTTTTCGCCCCGGGCCACTTCGAGATCAAGATATCTGGAGATGCCTCCTTTGCCATTGCTGCCTCCACCTGGAGGACGAGCATGCCGGACTGGAGGGAAGAGCAGAAAAAAGAAGAGAACCGCACAAAAAAACTCTTTGCACCCATTGCCGATCTGGCTAGGGCAGCAGACTCCTTCCTGGTGAAAAGAGGAGAGAGCAAGAGCATTGTCGCTGGATACCACTGGTTTGATGACTGGGGCAGGGACGCCATGATCTCCCTTCCCGGCCTCTTGCTCTGCACAGGGCGCTTTGAGGATGCCGGGCTGGTCCTGAAATCTTTCGCTGCCGCTATGAAAGATGGTGTTTTGCCTAACGACCTGGGGGCTCGCTCTTACAATACGGTGGACGCATCCCTGTGGTTTGTTCGAGCTGTGGGCAGCTATTATGTCCATTCTAAAGACCTGGAGTTTGTCAGGGAGATCTGGCCCAAGCTGCAGGAGGTAGTTCGCCGTTATTCTCGGCAGGGTGAGGACTTTGGTTGTGGCGAGGATGGCCTTATTGTATCGGGACCGGCGCTCACCTGGATGGACGCGCGCCTGGATGGCTGGCCGGTATCGCCTCGGGCGGGAAAATGCTGCGAGATAAATGCCCTCTGGTATTCTGCCTTGATAGATATGCAGAAGCTGGGCCATGCCTTAGGCATGTCCCAAGGTACCGGGTTTGCCGCACTTGCAGAGATGGTTTTAGAGAGCTACCAGAGATTTTGGAATAGTGAGACCGGCTGCCTCTTTGATGTGATTGATCATGAGGACGCCTCCATTCGTCCCAACCAGATCATAGCAGCAGGAATTCCCAATTTGCTGCCGGATGTCATGAGAGAGAGCATTCTTGATGTTGTTACAAAGGAATTGATCACGCCTTTCGGCTTGAGAACTCTCTCGCCTCGCGATCCCCGCTACGCTGGCAGGTATGAAGGCGATCCCCGCCGCAGGGATGGGAGCTATCACCAGGGCACCGTCTGGCCCTGGCTCATGGGGCCCTACATTGATGCTCTCCTCAGCGTGCGAGGCAGATCCGAGGCGACCCTGGCCCAGGCCAGAGAGCTTCTCCGTCCTCTGCTGGCCATACATGCCGGCGGGATTAACACCATCCCTGAGGTCTTTGACGGCGACAATCCCCAGCGTCCGGGGGGATGTATCTCCCAGGCCTGGTCGGTGGCAGAGGTACTGCGCGCCTGGGACAATTGTGCAATGGGTGGATCATCCGGATCTTTTCAGGTCTGATAAATCCCAGCCCCCAGCCACCAGCTATCATCTACCTTGGAAACATAGCTCACCTTAGGCTCACTCTGATTGGTGATTGGGTTTCTCCATCTATACTCGTAAAAGCCGCTACCGTTCATGGCTATGGCGCGCATCTCCCTGTTGATGTAAACACCCTGTTCATTCTGAATGTCCATGCGGTTGGTCCCTACCTCATTGGGCAGGTAAGGCAGGCATAGAGATGTTCCATTGAAATCCTGGGCAAAGATGTAGACGTCCCCCCTAACCCAGCTGCTGTTCTGGTCCATGAAATCCCTGAGGGCCTTTTCTCTGCCTGTCACCAGAGCATGGCTGTAGGCCTCATTCACAAAAGTCTTCAGATCTTCTTTGCTGGTCGGCTTCATGGCAGTTACGTTTTTGTCTGAGGATGAGCTGCTAAATATCCCTGATCCCAGCCACCAGCTATCGTTCACCTTGGTGGTGTAGCTCAGTTTTAGCTCCTCACTCATATTTTCTGCGGGATTGGGATAGAGGTAGTAAGTCTGTCCCGATCCGGCAGCCGCCAGCTCGAGATTATCTTTCGTAAAAGCGATTCCATTGGCATCCTTGGCATCCAGCCGATTTGCGCCTACCAAAGTGGGCTGGAAAGGCAGGCTCAAAACATTTCCTGAAAAGTCATAGGCAAATACATACAGATCTCTCTTGACGAATTCTCCTTTTGGATCATTGAAGACCGAGAGTGCCTTATCCTTGCCATTCGTTATTGCATATTCTCTTGCTTTATCTACAAGCGCCCTCAAAGTGCGCTGGTCCTCAAAGCTGAAGAGAGGAGCAACACCCGGCAGGTATATGCCGGACCCTATCCACAGGTTATCATCAACCTTGACCACATAGAGGAGCTTGAGCTGTGTCTGGTTCGACTTATTTGGATTGGGATAGACATTGTAGGCAAAGCCCTGGCCATTCTTTGCGACTTCTATCAGATTCTTTACGAAATGCACTCCGTTGGGGTCTACCAGATCCAGGTTATTTCTGCCAATCAGGTTGTGCAGATAGGGATGAGCCAGAAGTGTGCCATTAAAGTCATAGGCAAAGATGTATTTCTCTCCACTGACAAACTCACCATTCGGGTCGCTAAAAGCCTTGAGCGCCTCATCTTTTCCATTATTCAATGTGAAATTTTTAGCATCTTCTAGAAAGGATATCAGATCCATCCGGGCGCTGTGATCGGCAATCGGCGGCGTATAGGTGCTTTGCTTTGCTTCCCACTCCTCGGCCAGCGCTATCGATGGGAACAGGCAGGCAGATAGGGCAAAACATACTATGAATACAATTAACTTCATGGAGGATTCCTCATAAATGATGATTTCCGGTGCATATCGTCCTGCTGCACCGGACCTATCGATTCAAAAATATTGCCTTAGTGTTTGAACATCTTGCTTATGCTGTTTGTGGCATTGGTAATGCTGCTGGAAATGCCTGAGATGAAGCTCTTTTGCTCCGTCGCGGGCTTTGTCTGAGCTGCAGATTTCGTCTCTTTGGGTTTGGCTGCATTGGATTTCTTTTCCTTCTTCTTGGAGACGGGATTACCGTTTTTCATCTGATAATTGCTGTTGCGATCTTGAGGACCCTTGCTCTTCTTATTGTTTTTTGCCATAGTTACCAATCACCTGCGTTAATGTCAAAATTGATATAGATTGCGCCTTCAAGGTGCCGGCATTTGGGGCTTGTAGCCGCTTCATTTCCAAATGATGATCAATTGCGGATGTATTTGGCCGCCAGCATGCGCGATAGGTGTCTGGTATAATCAGAAAAATAAGATAATGAGATATGTTCGCTCACAGATCAGGGCGGACAAGACTCAATGGTTAAAAATTGGGCTTCTAGAGCTCTTCCAGCTTCTCGACGCCCATTTTTTTGACCTTTGGCTTCCAGATCTTATCCGGCATCCAGGTGGGCGCCCCTTTGGGCTTTGTTACCTGAACCCTTTCCCCTGCGAATATATGCACCTTTTTTGTGCCGCGCTCCCTGAGCCGTATATCCGTTATGCCTCTGTTGGCCGCTTTCAAGGCTGCTTGTCTTGGCTGCTTTCCTGTAAATACCCCAATCTCATTGCCCTTTTCGTCCCTGAGGGCGAAATTCCTTGTCTCAACCATCAAATTCCCTCCGTGCTTCCCAGTCAAACAAATGATATTTGAATTATTGTTATACTGATTACTATTATATTAATTTATCTAAATGGCAAGCGATTCGCCCTGATTTTTGCCTCTAAAAAGATAGAGAAAACTGGGATAGTGCATTAATCTGCGGCAGGACCCTTGGTATGCGCAGAAATTCTAGAAAACTATCGTCCATCCCTCTTTTGCAGCATCTTTTGCGGTATAGCTAACTCCATGCACCTTCAAGCCTTTGTTGTCCAGCAGGGTTATGATTCCGCCTTCGTTGGGTAGCTGTATGCCAGCCCCTGGAAGGGAAAACGTCATGGTCTGCCCTGCTTTCAGAATTCCGGAAAGCGGCATTTTCTTCTTTTCGCTGTCTGCCAGATTCCAACCTTTGAGATCTATGGGCTTGGGAGTGATGTTGAGGATGATGACGCTCTCCAATCCGTTGTCAGGACCCATGAGATTGACCAAAGCGGCCAATATGCGCACCCGCCCATCTGCGGCTGGCACATCGCAGGCTTGGGGGATTCTATGACCGGTAACATCATCGGTATGCATGCACTGGGACTGGAAGGCCGTGAACAGGGCTACCCAGCGGTTTTCATCAGCAAGATGGAATATTAGCCCCCCGTCCTGCCAGGGCCCATCATCCTCTTTCCATTGTGGGGCATTTCCCTGATTCATATGGATGTCATGGATGCCGTTTCCAGGCAGGAAATCGAAGTAGTCGTCAGGCTTATCCTTCTCAGGCCCCCACCTCTGACCAAAGGCATAGATCACGCTCGACTGCATAGCCATACTTCTCTTAACGTATTTTTGCAGCAGTTCGTTCAGGTCGTTATCCGGGCCAGGAACGTTATAGGGCAGAGGCTTCATTTGAGCAGTGTCGAACATGTTGCTGCGGATGAAGTCCAGGGCAATGCCACCGGTTTTGCTGTCCAATTTCGTAAAGCCGCTGGGGAGTTGCTGCAGATATTTCAGGATGGGGTGATCGAAGTTCTCATCAATGTAATAGAGCAGAGTCGATGGCTCAACCTGGGATTTGACGTTGAAGGCGATGCGAAACTTCTCATGATTGCTTACCAATACATGGAAATGCGGGCTTTTGCCATGTCCCTCTAGTTTATTTTTCGCCTTTCCCTTCAGCACGCCGTAGTTAGATATGGGTATGATAATCACCTATTCATTCTTCTTCCAGCCGACAGAACCGGCAGCTATGGTGCCATATGGGTTCTGCCTCGATTTTTACAGGATTTTCGCTTTCATAGCGGCCTGCCATCATCTTCTGGATGAATTCATGCACCTGCTCTGCGGACATTCCGGTAGGCTTAATCCTTCCCACCTCGCGGCCATGAACTCCATGGTGGCCTTCTGTTTTATCGATGGTCATGACAGCATACTCGGGCTTGTCCTCGTTATCTCCGTCGCCCAGGTAGAGCAGATTTCCATAGTAAAAACCATAGCATATAGGCCACTTATGATTGATCATGGCTTCCACCAGATCATCTTCGCTTTCCAGCTCCTTGAAGGAGAATATTCTATCGGGATGAATCATAATCTTCACCAGTCCTAATGGTATTGCAGTCTAAATGTTACTGGTTTCTCTTCCATCATTAAATAGTTCTCGATTATCCAGGCAAAGAATATTTACCATGATCTGCTTAATATCAATATTCATCAGCACCTTATGTGGGAAACTTATGTGGGAAACAGAAAACGATGAATTCTAAATGGTGGTCTTACATTGATACTGCAATTCTTTGGGGCAGCGCAATCCGTTACCGGGTCAATGCATTTGGTAGAGGCAAATGGTAAGCGTGTGCTGCTGGACTGCGGAATGGTGCAGGGCAGACGGCAGGAATCCAGGAAGCTGAATTCTGAGTTTCCTTTTGACGTTATGAGCATCGATGCGGTAGTGCTGTCTCATGCCCATCTTGACCATAGCGGCAAATTGCCCATGCTGGTTAAAAATGGCTTTGACGGAAGCATTTTCTCGACATCAGCAACGCGCGACCTTTGTAGTGCCATGCTGCGCGACTCCGCCTCCCTTCAGGAGATGGACGCTAAATATGTAAACAAACTTAATGCCAAAAATGGACAGCCTTTTATTAAGCCGCTATACATAGCACGTGATGTTGCAGGCACACTACGCCTCTTTCAAACCCTTGAATACAATCGAAGATTTGAGATTCTTCCCGGCATAAAGCTCACCTTTAGGGACGCCGGACACATTCTTGGATCGGCCACGGTGACGCTGGAGATTGCTGAGGGGCAGGGGGAGAGGAAGGTGACAACGCTTGCCTTCACCGGTGATCTGGGAAGAAAAGGCGCCGCCGTAGTTAGAGATCCAGAGATCTTAAAGAGCGCTGATGTCCTCATCACAGAATCGACCTATGGAGGCCGTCATCACGGTCCAATGAATGAGGCCAAAGAGAAGCTGGCAAGAATAGTAAGCGAGACGGCGCATAAAGGCGGCCTGCTTATAATTCCCGCATTTGCCGTAGGCAGAACTCAGGATGTAGTCTATCATCTGCACGAATTGATGGAGGCGAAACAGATTCCATCCATGCCTGTCTATGTGGACAGTCCCCTGGCAACCAATATCACAGAGATCTTCCGGCAGCATCCCGAGTGCTATGATGAGGAGACAGAGCGGCTCTTGCTTGCTGACGGAGGAATGGACCCCTTCGGCTTTGCCATGCTAAAGTACACCCACAGTACTGAGGAATCAAAGAGGCTCAACGACCTTAGAAGGCCGGCTATTATCATCAGTGCTTCGGGTATGTGCGAGGGTGGAAGAGTGCTGCATCACCTGCGCCGCAATATCGGCGATCCCAAGACCACAGTTCTCTTCGTAGGATATCAGGCTGAGAATACTCTGGGTCGAAAGCTCCTGCAGGGAGACAAGACTGCGCGCATATATGGCGAAGAGTATGAGGTGAGGGCCAGGATGGAGGAGATTGATGGCTACAGTGCCCATGCGGACGAGGGCGGGCTGCTCGATTTCATCTCCGCGATTGCCGACAGGCCAAAATTTGTGTTTGTGGTGCACGGCGAGCCAGATGCTGCCGCGGCTATGGCTGCGGGGCTACGCAAGATAGGATTTAGCGATGTCGCTATTCCGGCGAGAGGGGATCGCTTTTCCCTTTCAGAGTAGCGGCCTTCCCGGCGGCTCATCATCATCCAGGAAATGATTGATGCCCAGCCGGTCCGGATCGTTATGCGGCTCGACCCCTTCGTGATAGCTATCTGATTGCATAAACTGCCTTACGGCGGCCGTGCCATAGTCTGGGCTGGCCCCACTCCATTCATCTTTCAGGAAATTCTTGACGGAAGGAACGATGCTATTATAGCTGCCGAAGGACCAGTCCTCCCTGCTGAGAAAGGGCAGATAGAAGGTGAACTGATTCCAGAGGGGCAGGATGGGATGATAATAGCCGGTCGCATTCTGGTATTTCTGGAAACGCAACTCCGGCCGGAAGATGGTGGCCCTCAGCAAGGCAGGGGACACCACGGTGGTATTGTTGCCGGGAACAAAGGAGGTGAGGGCGAGAGGAGTGCCATAGGCCGGGTAGCTCAATGCTTGACTGTAGGCGCCGCTGCCGCCATAGAGATACATGGTCCCTTCACCACTGCCC
>JAQTXY010000083.1 GCA_028688535.1 Methanothrix sp.
AGCCCACGCAGAGAACGGCATGCCCGCCTCCGTTCTGATAGTTAAACGATTTGCCGCAGGCATTGTCCGGCTGCCAGACAGAGCTCTCTGGCTCGCTTCCCCAGAATCTATAGAAATTGTCCCAGGCACTCTTATCCGGCAGATAGTAGGCGAACCAGATGCCTTTGCCCTGCAGCAGGACATTTTTGATGTTGGAGATAGCCTCCTCTTTGGCCAGTTTTTGGGTGGGAATGGTATTAACGGAGATGGCCGCAAGATCGTAATGAGGCTCGGTGGATATGGTGGAGGCGGATACAAGCGAGCATGCGCCGCAACCCTGTCCTCCATCTCGATAATGAGCATTGCTGTTTGACCAGGGAACCATTATGTTCTTGGCCTGGTAAAAGTCCACCAAATCCGGCAGCCAGCCGCCGCAGCAGGCCCCTGAATTGCCGCATCCGCCTTTGTAGTTGGCATCAAGGTACTGCAAGGAGAGACGGTCGGAAACACCCTTCTGGCGAGCATAATCCAGTTCCATCACGCCTGTTCCTGCCCAGGCCCAGCAATTGCCGCAGGTTCCCTGATCACGCTCTGAGGGGATGTACTTGAGCCGGTCGAGCAGACTGAAGGAGGTAACGGGGGCGGAGGCCATTTTATTCGCGATCTCGGGGCTCAGATAGGCTCTGGCGGAAGCATTGTACTGCCCGGACCAGAGGTGGGCCTCTTCCTGAGTGGGACGCATGATCGGATATTCCCGGAAGGGAAGGGAGGCAGCGAGATTTGCCGGGGCAGAGAAGCCCCAGTCCAGGCCAAAGCTGCTATTGTCGGAGAGCGTCACCTCATAGTGGCCGGAGCCGGGTGCGGTCAGAAGGCTACCTGAGATGGGCTCTGCGGTCAATTCATAGTGACCGGGTGAGAGGTTTTCGAAAGAGTACTGCCCAGATTCGTTTGTGGCAGCGGTGGATAAGGCATTTCCTTCCTGGGAAAGCGTAATGGCGATATTTGCGGCGGGCTGCTCGTTTGGCGAGAAGAAGCCATTGCCATCGGCATCATGGAAGGCGGTGCCGCTCAGGGAGAGGCCCGCAGCATCCTGAGCGGGAGCGTCAGCGCTGCAGGTCGGCAGCGAGGATGATAATAGGAATAGCACCATAGTCAAGCAGAATAAATGTTTTTGGAATTGCAGAATCATTTTATACACCATATATATTTAGACTGAATTAGAATATAAAGTTTTGCCGGATGTTCCTGCCCAGGAAGATCCGCCAGGTATATGGCTTTCGACACTGTGAGGATTATGGGTGATTGTTGTGAAGAAGAAGGAAACGAGTGGGGAAAAGAGGCAGGCGGAGATGAGGGTGAGGCTGGAGAACAGCTTGCCCTGGTGCCTGTCGCGATGGTTGGCAAGGATGCTACAGAGAAGAAAGCAATGACGCCCAGGTTTTGTGCGGCCTGATCATTCGGTGTGAAAGATATATGACTTAATCAGTGCCAATTACATGCTATGTTCGCTGAATACATAGCTGTAGCGTTGCGGAGGGCTGAGTACAAGATCATAGAAAGTGATGAACCAGTTTTCGTATCTGTTTCTATTTTCGAATAGGCTAGTTACCGATTCCCGCACTGAACGACGAATGGTAGTTTCATTCTATCTGTCCTCAGAGAGAAGCTGCCTGCTCATCCTTGAGAAGTTCCCCCAGGCCGTGGATCAACTGTTTTATGCTCTCCTTGCTTAGAAAAAAGGCAGTGCGAGGCTCGCAGCTTTCGTAGACGTCCAGCACAAATGGAGCGCCATCAAAGCACTCGCTCGGACTGAGAAAGAGAGCCATGTCGCAGGTTCCGCAGGCGCAATTGATAGTAGTTGTTTTCTTTTCCATCATGTGCCTGTTGATCTCAGCTTCAATTACCTCCAGGGGCACTCCGCTATGCTCTTCCAGTGATTTTCTCCTCTCTTCCTCGCGCTCCAGCCAGACTGTCTTGGGGATGATGTCAACTTCTTCCGGTCGATCATCGGGGAGAACTCCTCCCCAGCATTCGGTCACCACCTCATCACCAGGCTTCAGACCGAGACGATCTAAGAGCTCTGCCGGCAGTACGAGCCTCCCATGAGCATCGACCTTTAACTCCAATTTGTATCCCTTCCCCTGAGAAGCCCAACTACCGCCCTCGTCACATCCACCGTCCTGCTATTTCCGCCCAGATCCGGCGTTCGCGCTCCGCTGGCCAGGCCCTCCTGCACCGCAGCCTCGATCCTGCTTGCCATCTCGGGCTCGTCCAGCCAGCGCATCATCATGGCTGCGCTGCGCATGGCCCCTATCGGGTTGGCGATGCTCTTTCCGGCAATATCCGGCGCGCTGCCGTGAATGGGCTCAAAGAGCGCATGGTCCGTGCCTATGTTAGCGCTGGCGCATAGGCCCAGGCTTCCGATCACTCCTGCCGCCTCATCGCTCAAGATGTCGCCGAAGAGATTGGTGGTGACCAGCACATCAAACCTCCGTGGATTTGTTACCATGTTGTAAGCGGCAGCGTCCACCAGCATATCCTCATAGGGAACGCCGCGTCGCTTCGCGGTGGCCTGGCACGTCCTTAGAAATAGCCGGTCGCTCTTCAGCACATTGGATTTGTGGATGATGGTGAGCTTCTGGCGGCTTGCTGCCAGGTCGCAGGCCTTCTCGGCAATCCTCTCGCTGCCACGGCGCGTAATAATACGCATGGTTTGCGCCCTCTCTGCATCCATCTCCTCTATCCCAGAGTAGAGCCCCTCTGTGTTCTCCCGCACAATGATGAAATCGAGATTCTGAGACTGGAAAGGCCGGATATTGGCATAAAGGTCCAGCTCCTTTCGTATGCGCAGCAGCACGCTTTTGTAATTGGGGTCGGGCGGGGTGCTGATCGCCCCAAATAAAATGCAGTCACACTCTTTGAGTGCTGCCAAATCCTCCTCGGACATGGCGAGACCGGTTCTCTTCCAGCGAACGAGGCCAATCTCCACGGGAACTCGCTCAAAATCTGCCCCTACTGCCTCCAGCACCGCCAGGGCGCTCTCTACTACCTCTGGCCCAATGCCGTCTCCTGCGACGATCGCTACCTTCTTAGATCCTCTACCAGACATCGCACTGCCTCTGCTATTCTTGCCGGACCGTCTCCCCAATGTACCACTATGCCCCGCTGTCCGTTCTTCTCGGTTGGGCCCTTTTGCTCGGAACGACAGCATCGGGTGATAAAAGGCCCCTGCGGCTTCATGATCTTCTCTGTGCTTTGCAGGGGACAGATATTGATAAACTCAAAATCTTTGCCGGGATTGTTGGCCAGAAAGATCTCTTTGGAGATAGAGCAGCCCACAATCCTGGGGTGCTCATGCTCTATCCGATCTGTGTCCAGAGAGCGTCCCAGGCCCGAGGCCCGGCAAGGATAATAGACGCTACTGCAATCAAACTGGCGCAGATCCAGGATGCGGGGCACAAAACGAACCGTCAGGTCTCCCAGGATACCGCAAGCCTCCAGGCCGGCGAGAACGTGAACCAGCCAGGGCGGATTGGGGGGCGAGACATCCAAGACATCTATGGTGATAATCGAGGTCGGATCCGGGTCCTTGACGAAGGTGATGTGCTCATCCAGCCCCCCAAAGACAACCGTATTCGCTTTCTTTTTTTGGCATATCTCATCTGCCAGCTCTATGAGATGGGCTCGGTTTCGGGTGTCCACAATATCAGGATAAAATATGATCTCCTGGCCGGAGGCGATCGTCTCCAGCTCTACCACCTCTCTCATGAATCCAGAGCCGCGACTCTTGACATGATAGAGGACCGGCCCCTCCCGGCTGATGAGATACTCTGTGGCAAAGTAGACCGATTCACCCCGCCTCTCCCGGTCTTTAATCCCTACGAACTTATACTCATCCGGAAAGATCATGCCAATCCTTTCTCTCGCCGCCGGTGTGCCACCAGACCGCCATCTTGCAGTATCTCCATGAGAAAATCAGGCAGCCTGGTGCCCTGATAGAGCTTATCCCCCACCTGTACAGTTCCTGCCGCCAGGTCCACCACCACGCATTCGCCTTTCTGGCAGGACACATCGGCTTCAATCAGAGCCAGCCCTACATTTATGGCATTTCGGTAGAAGATACGAGCAAAGGACCTGGCTACTACTACTGCCACTCCCGCTCCCTTCAGTGCCCGGGGTGCCTGCTCGCGTGACGAGCCGCTGCCAAAGTTTCTGCCCGCCACAATCACATCGCCCTTCTCTACCTGGGTGGCAAAATTGGGGTCCAAACCCTCCATGGCGTGCTCCGCCCAGAGCCGCGCATCTTTGGTGCGCAGGTATTTGCCTGGGATGATCACATCGGTATCCACATCATCTCCAAAGACCCAAGCTTTTCCCTTGATCATTAGTATCTTATCCCCTTATCTCGTTTTATATAGCCGTTTCCGGCATAATATTCTTTTCATCAGGAAAATCTGAAATATCAATAGAAGCTATTGATAATCATGATACTCGGCATATCCGGCAGCCCCAGGAATATGGCCACGGAGCACATCTTGGGGGAGGCTCTCAAGATGCTGGAAGACAAGGGCCTGGATACTGTGCAATTTACGGTGCGAGGTCGGCAGATCAGCCCTTGCCGACATTGTGACTATTGTCTCAAGAACAAGGAATGCATAATCAAAGACGATATGTATCAGCTCTACCCCCTCATCCGGGAGGCGCAAGGGTTTGTTATCGCAACGCCTGTCTATAACGGCGGCATGAGTGCTCAGACCAAGATAGTAATAGATAGAACGCGGGCCACACTGGCTGCTGATCCTAAAGCTTTGCGGATGAAGATCGGCATGGCCATAGCCGTTGGGGGCGATCGCATGGGCGGCCAGGAGCTGGCTGTGCAGCAGATTCATACATTTTACATCCTCAACGGCATGATCCCTGTGAGCGGGGGTTTTTTTGGCGCCAACCTGGGAGCAACATTCTGGTCTCGCGATACATTGGACGGGGCAGCGGCGGATGAGGAAGGCTTCCGGTCGCTTCGCAAGACGACAAAGAGGTTCGCGGAGATGGTAATGCGTCTGAAGGACATGGGGGCATCGGAAAAATAAATATCCTGAGAATGAGTAAATGATTAGTATGGCACACAGTAGCAGCAAGAGGAAGATTGCCTGGGGAATCACAGGCAGTGGCGATCGCATTGAGGAGACGGTGCAGGCCATGATAAAATTACAGCAGCAGTACGATGATGTAGTGGATGTGCGCGTCTTCGTATCCAAAGCAGGTGAGCAGGTCATCAAATACTACAAGCTCTTTAATATCCTGGAGAAACACTTTGACAAAGTCTGGGTGGAGATCAACGCCAACTCTCCTTTCCTGGCCGGCCAATTGCAGGTGAAGCGTTATGAGTTTTTATTGCTTGCACCCGCGACATCAAATACCGTGGCCAAGATCTCATTGGGTCTGGCAGACTCGCTCCTCTCCAATGCGGCCATCATGTCTCAGAAAGCATTCGTTCCCACATACATCATGCCCTGTGATTATATGCCAGGAATCATAACTACCATTCTCCCAGACGGCAGCGAGATGCGGCTTCGCATTCGAAAAGAGGATGCTGAGCATGTAAATAGCCTGCGCCGTATGGAAGATGTCTTTGTCATCGAGAGGCCCTCTGAGATAGCAGGCATCTTCGAGAAGCATTTCTCATCCTGAAATGCTACTTAGGAATAATTTTTAGGCATACAATATCATAGCTCTCGCCGGCATAAAATCTCTTTACCATCAGCGTCGTCTTGCCGCAGGTTAATGTCTCATTTATTCCCCTTACCATTGAAGAAGACGGCTCTGGCCCCGCCAGGATTGATACCCAGACCTCTGCTGCCTGTGAGTCAATATCTTCAACCTGTAATGTGCAATTTTCCATGGTGTAGTTCTCATGCATGCAAAGAATAACTTCTTGGGATAATGCTGGATAGATAAAGGCCATAAATAGGATACAAGCAGAGAATCTGGAAAGACTTATTGTCCTATTCATGTTGATATCTATCATCTCCGTGGCGTTGCCTCTGTAGGTAGCTTCAGCCTCGAAAGGATTTAGTACTTATGAATCTATCGTTGCCTTAATACGAGATGTATAAAAAGTAACACTGGTGTTTCCATGAAGGACGTAGGCATACTTATACTAGGGCATGGTTCCAGCCTGCCTTACAACAAAGAACTGGTGGAATCGCTCGCCCAGATGGTCAGCAAAACCCACTCGGGACCGGTCAGGACTGCTTATCTCAATATGGACCAGCCCAACATCCCTGAGGGTCTGAATAGCTTTGCAGGAACCAATGTATCAAAGATCGTGGCCCTGCCCCTCTTCTTAGCTCACGGGGTGCATACCCGCCAGGACATTCCCCAGGAGATGGGAATAGATCCGCAAAAGCGAAGAGGCACTTTGAAGATAGGCGGAAAAGAGGTGGAAGTAATTTGTGCCGAGCCTCTGGGCGTGGACGAATGCATTGCAGCACTGGCATACAAGCGGGCCGCAGAGGCTCTAGAGTAGCAGTACTCGACACCATCCATGGCGCGGCAATAATCGCTCGCCGGATGGTTGAATCGGGCCTGCAGGCAGAGGCACTCGAAGTTTATCACCACATCCCGGACCTAAGGGACTTCGACCTGGTGGCGGCCCCCGTCCACCTTGCACCAGGCAATCCGGCCCTTTCTCAGGCCAGGAAAGCCAAGAAGAAAATTATCACTCACCATCAGGCGGTGGGCGAACTTCTCGGTGGAAGGAAAGATCCCAGCATGGAGGTCTTCGAGGTGACGGGAACGCACAGCAAGACTTCCACGGCTCTCTTGCTGGCCATGATTCTCTCCTGGCAAAAGAAGGTTCTATCTCACACCACTCGCGGCCTGGAGATCTGGCAGGATGGCAAAGCCAGCCTTATGGAAAAGGGGCTTTCCATCACGCCCGGAAATGTGATTCGTGCTACAGAGGCCGCCAGGGCTCAGGGGGCAAGCGCCCTGATCTGTGAGATCTCGCTGGGGGGCACGGGCCTGGCTGATTATGGAATTATAACCGGCCTTTCCGGAGACTATCCCATCGCCAATGCTACCAAGTGGGCCAGTACTGCCAAACTGCAGATGCTCTCTCTAGCCAAGAGGGGCGCGAAGATTCTGGCCAATACCGACGCTCGGCTATCTCCGGATGTTTCGTTTGCCAGAGGCGGGAGCGTTTATGCCAGGCAGGATAGTCTGATCTTTAATAAAGAAGAGGTGCGTCTTGATTTGGGAGATGATCTGGACTTCGTGGGCTATGAGACGGCGATCGCAGCAGCTGCGGCATCCGCGAAGCTGGCCGGTATCCCCAAGGGCACGATCGCTATGGCCCTTTCCGGCTTTGACGGCTTTTCCGGACGCATGAAGATCAAGCGTCTGCCCAATCAGACTTTCTTCGACAGCTCCAACTCCGGGATCAAAGTGCGAGATGTGGCGCGGGCGCTGGACCGGGCCTGTGGCAGCGATCTGGTTGTTGTAGTGGGGGAGGAGAGTGAAACCGTTTGTGAAGGCATGAACATCCCGGCTCTCTCCGACTTGCTACGGCAAAGAAAGAGTGAGATGGCAAAGCTGATATTAGTAGGTGAAAGGCTACTGCCCCTGGC
>JAQTXY010000084.1 GCA_028688535.1 Methanothrix sp.
TAATGGGGCAGCAGCGAGAGAGGCGAAGCGCTCCGAATTGCTGAGCGCGATTCTCTTGGGGACCAGTTCGCCAATAACCAAACTGAAAAATGTGATCATCAGGACGACGGCAACCAGGGCCAGGCCACTGCTGTAAGGAGACAGAGCCGGAATGGAGCCGAAGTAAGAAGCCAGCTCGTCAGCGATTGTGGCGCCTCCGTAGGCTCCTGTCAGGGTAGTAATAAGAGTTATGCCGGTCTGCACGGCAGAGAGGAGACGATTGGGATTTTCAGCCAGCTCCAAGGCCGCATTTGCACCTGCATGGCCCTCTTCTACCCATGCCCTGAGCCGGGCCTTGCTGGAGGAGACCACGGCCATCTCGGCCAAGGAAAACGCGCCATTGGCCAGAAACAGAAGAAAGATGATCAGGATTTCAGTGAGCATGATTGTATGCCCTCGTCATCCATTTCCCTGCATTTCCTTTATAAAAGCTCTGGCGGTTCATTTATATGTTAAACAACAGGGGAGTTATTTATAGCTTCGCCGGGATGAAGAAAAAAGAAGGCCCTGGGCCTGCACATAAAATTTGTGTCAATTGGGCTCGGGCATCTTCTCGACTACCATGCGATGTTTCTCTATCTAGGTACTATTTGTGGAATTGACGGAATCCTTGATGCAGTCTAAACATTTACTGCCTTTTTGGACGGTAACGTTAATTATCGATGTCACTGCTGCTTCTCCCGTCTTGCCGCAAGTAGGACAATTGGGTATGACTCCAACATCCGTTGCATTTGTAGATAGGTTGCCCTCATTCGTCACAGCTATGGCACCGATTTTACCACCTTTCTTCCGAGCAGCAGCCATATCCACAAGCTGCAATGTGGTTACAAATGCTGCTTGCCTGGAGAGCGCGTAATCAATGAATTTCTTGTAAGCATCAAGGTAATCGCCGCTGCCTGAGACCAGATTGCTGAAGATAACCACCATGGGATCTCCGTTTTCTGAGCTTTCATCGAATTTTTTCACCAGGAGATCATACCACTGTGAGCCGCTCAGCTTCTTCTCCTCCTTTAGGTAACGATCAGAGAGATACACACGCTCATCGTTGATCTGATAGGTGCTCACCGGAACTGCGTATAGATTAAAGCCCTCGATGGCATAAGGCCAGGTGGCGTTCTCGTATCCGGGACGATAGATAACTCCTGCCTGGAATCCGGCATCATAGATTATTCCTAGCTTCTCCAAAATCTTTAATGTATCCTCATTCTGATCAAATGCAGAGGGAAGGAAACCTTTTATGGCCACATGCTCGCCTCCGCAGACATAACAGCGATAAAGCTTATCCCTGGCTGAGGTCAATAATTTCTCTTGATCGGAGGCGGAAAGACTGGAGAGCCCCTCATCGGTCCTATTGCCCTGAAGAGCCAGTTCATGATTCTTCATGGTACCCTGATAGGTTACTCCCAGCCTGTCCATCCGGACCATATTCTCGGTTACAAAGATCGTTGCGCCCAGACCTTTGGGGTCGATCTGATTGGTGAGGTAGATCAAGGAATCTTCTGCCATCTTTATTTGCTCAGGTGTTGATGACGGATCTATATCTGCATCTATCAATAAATTAACAACTACAATGCTCTCTTTAGCCAATGCAAGTCCAATTGAAACTAATAAGAAAATGCCGATGATGCATCCCATTATGGCTATTCTTTTCCTATACGACATCCATATATCTCCAACAATTCTTTCGAAATAGGTGAATTTGTCTATTTTACAAATAATACGTCTACATAGTTATTATAGATAGCGGTCAATAGTTTTTCTTAGTTATATCAATTTATAAAAATACAAAATAAAGAATATTTATTTAGAGCCGGTACAAATAAATTTACAATTATTATTAATTATTTAAGTAAAATAAAGTTGAAATTTAATTGATGGTAAAGTATAAATATAGTTGAGTACCTCAATTATCAAAAGGTGGAAGAGATTATGTCATTTTATCGAAGCAAGATCGTACTAGCCATTTTGATGTGCTTGCTGTTCCTTTTGGCATATGGGATTACAACTGCAGCTGCTGTGGTTGACACCTGTCCATTTTCCAATAAGAATATAGCTCCAGATGATACTATTGTGGTCTCAGGTCCCGCACCTGATGCAACACAGACCCAGCTGGGAATCACCTGGAAATATAAGTGGATCACGAAGGATAGTACAGGGACTGTAGTGGATCAGACTATAGAGATTGAAGGAGAACCTGGACGCACATATCAGTATACAGTGCCCCAGACCGGTTATTCAGAGTGGTATTCGGTTGAATTATATGTCACCGCTGTGCAGGCTGATACCTGTATTAATCAGGCATGTACAAAGTTCAGAGTATTGAAGCCAGAAGATTGCACGATGGAGTCATCACCCGAAGAAACTGTCATCTGCACGGAAGATGATATTGATTATACCTACAGTACAGGCAGCATCCCAGCAGAGGTTCGGCAGCGGTGGTGGATCTTCCCAGAGGATGAGTTCCCCGGTGCAGATGCGGTTACCTGGGGAGGATACGGCAGTTATAAAGTACCTGGTCCCGATACGAACTCAATTACTATTAATTGGCTAAATAAGCCTACAGGAAGATATATAGTATTCACGGGATATTACCCCAAGACCGGGAACGATAAGAGTCCCTTGGGCTCATGCCAGATGGTGATTACAATTGTCGCCAAGCCGGCCAATACGATCACGGAGGGCTTCTAGATTCATTTGGGAAAATAGAGCAAAAAGAGGCTACCTCCTTTAAGGGAGCCTTCGTTCTATCTTTTTTGATGAGCAGTTAGTGATCATATTAATGCAGGTAAAAAATTTGCCGGGAGCGGATAACTAAATGCTGCGGATGTCCCTTATTGCAATTCAAAAAAGATTTAAATTAGTGCAAACTATATTTTTATTTGTATTTATATTTACGAATTTATTAAATTGCGCTTTTGCCGCAGACTGGCCTAATTGCAAATTTCAATGTCGGGCAGGGGATGTAAGCGTTCTTGAGGTCTACCTGGGAGATAGTCATGGCAATTATCTGCAGGACTGCACCTTAGGCAACGATGTAACTTCTCATCTATGGATTAAAATAAATAATAAAGCAAATTCCGATAGAAAAGCACTTATATTGCTTGCAGACATTTATATAAATGATTTGCTGGTTCGTTCCCTCTGGTCAGAAGAGGGAGTAAATGTTCTTGATGTCGTTCCACCAGGTACATCACTAATTGACATCTACAGTTTTTCCTATGAATGCGGCCAGAGGATTGAGCTGAGGAATCTTATATTGAGTTGGGATACAAATGGTAATGCTAATAAAAAATGTGCCGAAAGAACTACAAAGTGCTATCGAGCCTCAACCATAGATGTCTGGACTCCTTTGAACCCACCCACAGTTAAAATCCTGGGAGATAACATCACATGCATAGCTAATTCTTACGTCTACACCCCCCAGATAACAGGTCAATCCATTCTCAGATATCAAGTTAGCTGGAGTATTGATGGGTCTGAGATTGTAATGCAATCCTCTGATAATAGCATTGAGGTAAACTGGGAGCACTATGGAGAGGGCTATCACCTATTGCAGCTTGAGGTTAATTTCGTCGACGAATTTGGGCGAGTGTGGCATGTCGATCAAAGTCAGATGAAAGTCCTGGTAGTCGATGTTCCTCAAGCCGACATTGAATCAGTCTGAATACCATTTCAAAGGATGAATCTCAAATGACTGCTGGTATCTCCCCACGGATAAGAAATCATATTGCCATAATATTGATAATAATATTTTTGGGAGTTATTCCATTTGGGGATAGCAAGCAGTATGTGGCAGGAGAAAGCTATACCTTTATTGGCCCAACTCCGCCTGTTGGCGAGACCTATAGTTACATATGGATTGCATCGGATGGTTCCCCAACAACCTCCCGTGATATAACCTTCCAGTGGACGGCTCCTCTGGTGACTCAGCCTACAAAGGTGTTGATCAGCCTTCTGATAGATAATGGATGCACTAGTCAGAATGAGACTGAGCTTCTCGTCGTCCCATCCGGGCAGCCTAGCTGCTCATTTACTGCAGATACGCCCGTCTGCGCAAGTTCAACAGGACACTATGCATCGGTCACAAATCCTACAACAGGCGCAACTTATATTTGGTCGATACTCGACAGCCCAGGTGCCACTATAACCGCCGATCCTGCCGATAACTCTAAGTCTCTATGGTCTGCAGGGACTGGAACCCAGGCCATAATCTCTGTCAATGCTACTTTGGAAGGCCATACCAGTAATTGCAGCAAAACAGTCACAATCCAGTCCGGCCCGACTGCAGAGGCAGGCCCCGATCAGATCATATGTAACGACAGTAGCGTTCAGCTGGCCGGATCAGCTGCAAACGCACTCAGCACAACCTGGACTGCATCCGGAGACGGATCATTCGATGATGCAGGAAAGCTGCATGCAATCTATACTCCTGGACCTAATGACATCGCATCTGGAACCGTCACTTTAACTCTGAGCGCCACCGGTGATTCTGTATGTGAGCAAACAGCTTCATCGGATGTAGTTATCACCATCCAGGAATGCAAGGAACTGGGTGTTACAATTGCAGATAAGGTGATATGCCCGGGCAGCGCCGCCACCCTAGAAGCAGTAGTAATCGGGTGCAATGTAGTTTCATACCAGTGGTACATCGGCGATTCGCCATCAGGCGAAATGATCCCTGACACGAACTCTGCAACTTATCAGACCACTAATGAGGGGATTTACACCTGCGAGGTCAGATGCGATGATGAGAGAAAATCCTACGGCTCTGCATCTGTATCCTTTAAGCAATGCGAGTCTCCCGTAGGCTCCGTCTCCGGCAGGAAGTTCAATGATAAAAATGGCAATAGTGAATGGGATTCAAACGAGCCGGGCCTGGGAGAGTGGATAATCAATCTAAAAAGGCAAGATGGAGAGGTAGTTAAGAGTGCGATAACATCCATCAGTCCTGCGGCTTTGGGCTCTTACAGCATTAACGACATTTCACCTGGAACCTATACTCTTGAGGAGGAACCTTCTCTCTATGCTGGCTGGACACAGACCTATCCGGCAGGCAATATTTATACGGTAATGGTTTCTGAAACCGGTGTGGTCACTGTGACCAAGTCAGACCAGACCGATGTTACGTCTACCAATGCAGACTTCGGAAACAAGTTGACGCAATCGGGCGAATTGGAGATCACAAAGGCCACCTCCGCTGAGACTATAATTTCGAATACGCAGACCACCTTCACCATTACCGTACAGAATACTGGGAATGTTGAAATCCATGATTTAAAAATTGTTGACGAGCTAAGTCCAATGCTGGAATTTATTCCCTATGCCTATTATGGTGACATATTAATCCAGCATACCATTGAAGGTGGCAAATTGATATTTGATCTTGCACCTCTGGGCTCTTTGCAGCCAGGAAATTCCTGGATAATAACCTATAATGTCAAATTGAATTCAGAAGCCTGCACATCAGACACTGGCACCACCGTTTCTCCTCAGGTCGCATCTGCTGGGGAGACAGAGTTGAATGTCATGGCTGCAGGAAGCGAAAACACCGGCATATTGCAGATCATCGATTCCCTATCCAGGAATAAAACCAAGCTGGAGGTCAAGCTGGAAAGCATAAAGAAGCAGCAGAGCACATTCGATAAGGGCAACGCATCAATAGAGTCAAGCACAATAAGCATTACCGGTACTAACTACACACGAAACAACTATACGAATATTTCAACCGGGGAGAGGCTAAGCGAGCAGCTCGATGCCACAGGATTACTGGTATTGTCTGAATATACCAGATCCGTCAAGTACGATCTCCTGACTACGATATACAAAGCGAATGGCGAGGTGCTCTCGGATTTCTATACCTTTTTGCCGACTAATGAGACACTACTTATAGAATACGACAAGCCGGGAAAAGGCTATAGAACCTACACAGTCAGGTATTATGCCACAGGAGACACCCTAATCTTAACGGTCGACTCTCAGGGCAGTGTAGTTAGCAGAGAATATAGAAAGACTCCAGGAATAACAGTACCGGAATATCTGACGAATTGTGCCACTGCATATGGCAATGCAGGTGAACAAAATGAACCTGTAGAGAGCAATAGAGATTGTGTTGATGTGAGATGGAGATGTACAAGCCCCTTGGGCTCTATCTCCGGCACTAAGTTCGAAGACTTAAATGGCAACAACGAATGGGATGCAAATGAGCCGGGCCTGGGAGATTGGATGATCAATCTGTTGAGACAAGATGGTGAGATAGTCAAGGTTGCTATAACATCCGCCAGCCCTGAGACTTTAGGCTCTTACAGCATCGACAGCATTTCTCCTGGAACCTACACGCTGGTGGAAGTGCTATCTCTTTCGCTAGACTGGATACAGACCTATCCGGCAGGCAATTATTATACTGTGGTGGTTTCTGAAACCGGCCAGGTCACTGTGACCATGTCTGACCAGACGGGCGTTGCATCTACTTCGGCAAATTTCGGTAATATGCTTACCCATTATGGAGAGCTGGAGATCACGAAAGCTACACCTACAGAAATAATAAATCCGAATGGTGAAGCAACCTTCATCATCGATGTAAAAAATACTGGAGATACAGAAATTCATAACGTCCAAATCGTTGACGAGTTAAGTCCAATGCTGGAATTTATTCCCTATGCATATTATGGTGATATCTTAATCCAGCACACCTTTGACGGCGGCAATCTGATATTTGATCTCAGCCCTCTCGGCTCTTTAGAGCCAGGAGATTCCTGGATTATTACTTACAAGGTCAAATTGAGTCCGGATGCCTGTAGCTCAGTTTCGACATCAACCACCTTGCCTACTATCGCATCTGCTGATGCGACGAAGCTGAAGGTCATGGACGCAGGAAGCAGCCCTGCCGACATGTTGCAGATAATTGATGCTCTATCCAGGAATAAGACCAAGCTGGAGGCCAAGCTGGAAAGCATCAAGAAGAAGCGGGACAAATTCGACAAAGCCGACGTGGCTCTGGAGTCCGGCATAAGGAGCATTGCCGGGACGAACTACACGCTCATCAATTGCACAAATATCTCGACCGGGGAGACTCTGAATGAGCAGCTGAATGCTACAGGATTCCCGATATTGTCCGAGTATACCAGGCCTGCTAAGTTCGACCAATTGACCACGACATACGATACGAAAGGTGAGGTTATTTCCGACTTCTATACCTTTTTGCCGACCAAGGAGACTCTGAAGATCGAGTATAATAAGCCGGACAAAGGCTACAGAACCTTCACTGTGCGCTACTATGCAACGGGAGACACCCTGATTATAACTATCGACTCATATGGCAAAGTAGTATTCCGAGAGTATAGAAAAACACCCGGATTGGCGGAGCCGGAATATCTCACGAATTGCGCTACTGCATATGGGAAGGCGGGCAGTCGAGATGGCGCAGTGGTGAGCAATAAGGCCTGCGTCAATTTGGGATGGAGCTGCCAGACCCCTCAGCCATTGCTGCGTTTGCTAGTCTTCAAAGAGGCAGATCGGGAGGTGGCAAAACCAGGCGATATTATAA
>JAQTXY010000085.1 GCA_028688535.1 Methanothrix sp.
GTTGAATGGCTTGCCCCAGTAGTCGCCGGCCAGCATGACCTCCATGAGGGCTTTGAAGGCCAAGCGGACCTCGCGCTCGAATTTGCCGTAGGTCTTGAGCGGAGCCTCGGGCGACGAGCCGTTCCAAACTTTTCCTGCGTAAACGGCCGGCTTATCTCGCCACAGCTTGGGAACTCCGGGCGTCAGCTGCACCGAGGAGAAGACAAGCTGGCCGCCGCGAGCGACCATCATCTGTGTCATCTCGTAGACGAACATCTGCATGAGCTGGAGGATCTCATCGTAGTTCTTGCCCTCGAAGTAGGGGGCGATGAAGGTGAGGAAGTTGTAGAAGCCTTGCCCTCCTGCGAAATTGGTCTGGGCGCTGCCCAGGGCTTTTACGGCGTGTAGCATGGCCACTTCCGGCTTCTTGGCAGGGCCTGCGACGCTGGCTTTGGTGCCGAGGCCATCGGGCATCAGGCCGTAGTAGAGGAAATAGCGCAGATCCCAATCCTGGCAGTTATGTATCAGCAAGCCATCTGAGGCAAAGTAAGTGTGGCTCTCTTCATCTTCTCCATCAAGGAACAGGTCGTAGACGTATTCTCCCGACGGTTTTACAGAAATAATCTCTTTGACTTCTTCCTGTTTCGGGCTTCTGTGAATCTCCTTAACCTCGGCCAGGAACCTGTCGATGTGCTCCTGGCGTTTGTCAAAGAAATTCGCCACTTTGCTGAACGCCCGTATGTTCTTGAAGCCATTGAGCTGTATCCTGTAAAGTGTTCGCCTCTCTTCGCCCTCATAGAGTTCTACTATTGTTGGATTCATTCCCAAGGATGTCAGAAGCAAACAGAGTTCCTGGCGAAGCATCTCTGAAGCAGTTGTATAGTTTACGATACAATCTGATTTTTCCGGCCGATAGAATGCAGACCCATCACCGGTAAATAGGGCGCTGAGGAAGTCGGAAAGTAGCTCGTCATTTAGATGGTAAACGATGTTGGGAAGCCTCTTATTGTAGCTCTTGCCTGATATGCCGAAGACGTACCTGAAGAGCAGGTAAATCAGCTTGCCGCCAAAATAAACCTGTTTGGCCCTCTCCCATTCACCCTCTACGCCGTAAATCACTCGGGTGGTGGGATGACCTTCGGTTTGTGTCGCATAGGTATTAAGAGCGCCGCTGGCATAGCATTTTATTGCCTGTGCATGTTCGCTGCCGGTTATGGCCAAATTGTAGTTGCAGGCTTCCTGGATGTTGTAATTACCCTCTGAGATAAAAAAACCGAGCAGCTTTGCGATATCTGCTGTAAGGGAAAAGATGGCGGGAATATCGTGCTCACTACCTGCCACGCCCACTCTCAGGTCCGCGAAGCTATCCTGGCCATAATGCTCGCAGAACGTCTTGAAGAGGGTGATGGGCATTATCCCCTTAGTGAACCATTCTTTGTGGTGCTCGACACCCAAAGCCCTGGATATCTCAGAGAATGACTTGCATTTTCCATCCTCGATTACCTTCTGGAAGATAAAACGAGCACCGCGCACAAAGACATTCTCTAAGTGGAATGCAGGAACTTTCTCCACGAACTCATTTATCAGATCTAAGTTCTCAATAGGTTTGCCGCGCAGGTTAAGGCCATATTCCCAGGCTCCGCCTAAGACATCCCCCTGTTTAATATCTTCAGCCTTTCGTATGCCTTTCTCCTTTGTCGGAATTCTGTGCTCTCGAGTGACCATTAGAGATTTGCCGCTACTGGTCTTTATCTTCAGCAGATCGCTATCGGCGGTACGCCGAGATACTTTTCTGACTTTTTTGGGCCCGCGCGGTGAGATGGCAAAGAGGTCCTCTGGATAGTAATAATCACTATCAAAGGGTAGCTCGTCCGGCCTCATTATGGTTGTTCGGCCTTTATCGATTACGGGCACCGCTGTACTGCCGTCAATGCAAAACGGCCTTGTCCCGAAGTATTCCAGATCGTGAATATGCAGGTCTCCGGCCAGGTGACGATCGGCGAGATGGGGCGGCAGAAGCAGCAGGTACTGCTCCTTGCTGATCTTGTCAGCCTTCTTCTTGTGGCTGGTCTCGGCATTTTCCTGGAGGTTGGCATTCTCCTTGGACTCAAAGCCAGTGCCGATGTCGATGAGGTGAGCATCGAAGACGGGAGTTCCCACGCGTGTGCAGATGTTGCGCCACTCAGTGTGATGCCTCTCCAGGAGGACCACATTCATGATCTCGCGCACGAGCGGGCCGCTCAGGTACTGGACGTTCATCCACCGCACCCGGCGCTCTACCTCTCTGGCGATATCCTGGGCCTCTTCAGCGGTTATGCCCGGCTCTTTGTAAAATTGTTCCGATAGCTTCGTCTCCTTGAGCAGCTGCTTGGCTATGGCCTCCCTATCCCAGTCCAGCAGATGGCCGTCCGTGGTCCTAACTCTGGGCATGGCAGAGACGGCCAGACCTTCCAGGGTCTGCTGCACAATTCTGCTGCTCAAAGCCCATCCCCTCTACCATAACGCAACATAACTCATCATCTCGGCAATCAACTTATTACACCAGTATTTCATCATGGGTTTATTCGGGTTTCGCTCAGAACTCTATCAAAATCTTTTAGCAATTATGTCCCTGCTAATTAATAAAGGATACGATTGATACTCTGCGTTCAAAGTTATAATTATGATATCCCTGTGGGGCGAAAGTGTTTTCGAACCAGATAGCTTCCTGGATAAATTGCTCTATGGGACTGCAAAAGCTGAGTCGGTGTTATCCAAAGATGCGAAATTTTTACTTTAAATAATCTCTTATAAAAAAAGTAATTACTTAATTATCGCATCCAGCCTCTTCTCTACCTCTTCCCAGTTCACAATGTTCCAGAAGGCTTCTACGAACTTGGGCCGCTCGTTCTTGTAGTCGAGATAGTAGGCATGCTCCCAGACATCCAGGACCATGAGGATGCGAAGGTGGGGGTAGACGTTCACATTATGCTTTTCGATCTGCGTGATCAGCAGCCTGCCGGTCATGCCGCATCTGGCAAGCGCTGCCCAGCCTGAGCCTTCCGTGCTTCCAGCCGCCGCGGAAAACTCCTTCTTGAAGCGCTCGAAGGATCCGAACTCGTTCTTCAGTGCCTCAGCCAGAGCGCCTCCCGGTTCCTTGCTGGTCTTTGCGGCGGGGGCCAGATTTCGCCAGAAGAGGTCGTGCAGAATATGTCCACCTACCTGGAAGGAGAGTTCCTTCAGGGTAGCTTTCATGTCCACATCGGCTCCCGCCTGGCGGGCCTTATCCAGTCTCTCCAGTACGGCGTTGGCGGCGTTCACGTAGGCGGCGTGGTGCTTATCATGGTGCAGGCGCAGCTGTGCCTCCGAGATAAATGGCTCAAGCGCATTGTAGGCATAAGGTAGCTGTGGCAGGGAATACAATTTTTTATCAGACATAGCAAACATCACCTCGAGAATAACACCAATTTTATGATGGCTGACTATTTATCTCTTATTGTAAGGCAGAGTGAGACATACAAAAGATTATTAAGGGTTTACGTGGTAATTTAGTTAAGGATGCCCATCATTATGAGATCTGCCTTCGGAGTCTTTTTGGTTTTAATGCTTGTGTTTTTAAATATTGCTATGTCTTCTGCTGCCCAAGAGAGTAGTCCCAAGAATATCCTCATTCTTGCCTCCTATCATCCAGGCATGACTTGGGAGGATAGCATCATCTCCGAAATTAAGCTGCACTTCGCGATGAACATGCCATCCGCAATCTTTTCTGTGGCTTATATGGACACGAAGCGAATTGCCGCCGATGAGGCGCGTTTAGCTGATTTAAAGGCATCTTTTTTAAAGAAGTACAAAGATCAACCTTTTGACCTCATCATCTCTGTGGATACAGATGCATTCAACTTCCTGCTGAAAAATAGAGACGAACTTTTTGCTGGAACGCCGGTGGTGTTTTGCGGCGTCGTTTACTTTGACGAGAAAATGCTCAGCGGAAAAAGTGGCTTTACCGGCGTTGTAGAGGCATATGATATCGAAAGCACAATCTCGTTGATGCTTAATCTTCATCCGCAAACCAAGCACATTGCCATAATAAACGATCAGACTGCAACCGGTCTATCCGCTCGAAAGGTTCTGGATGAGGTCATTCCTCGCTTTGAGAGGAATGTCTCTTTCCAATATCTCGACAACCTCACCGCTGACGAGCTTAGATTGAGCCTGGCAGCTTTGTCCAATGATAGTCTCATACTGCTTATGACCCTGAACCGTGACAGATCTGGGCTTTTCCTGACTTACGAGGACGCAGCCCAGTTGGTTCTGGAAGCCAGCCCGGTTCCATTTTACAGCATCTACGATTTCTATCTTGGCTATGGTGTCGTGGGTGGCAAGATGGTTGGCGGGTATTTCCAGGGCGATGAAGCGGCAGAGATGGCACTTCGCATCCTGCAGGGCGAATCCGCCGATAAAATCCCCGTGATGAGAGAAAGCTTAAATCGCTACATGTTTGATTACTTTGTTCTGAACCGTTTCGGCATATCTCTAGATCAACTGCCTGCAGGCAGTATAATCATCAACCAACCCTTCCAGGCACGTGCCAATCTTAAGAATGAGAATCTGAGCTACCTGGAATTGCAGAGAAAAGATCTCAGTCAGTCTGATCTGCAGGGGTCGAACCTCAGCGCCGCAAACTTGAGCCATTCTAATCTCATGCGGTCCAATCTATCCCATGCCCGGCTGGTGGGAAGCGACCTCAGCTATGCCGATCTGGAGGAGGCGGACATGCATGGCTCCGATCTGTCTTTGGCCGATATCAAAGGCGTCAACCTGGTGGGAGCCAACATGATCGGATCAAATCTGAGCAGCGCGCAGATATGTGGGGCCAATCTCAATCAAGCCCGCATCAGTGAATCTATCCTCAGGGGAGCAAACCTCAGTGGGGCTCGATTAGAGGCCACAAACCTGAGCCTGTCCGATATGAGCGGTGCGCAATTTACAGGTGCCTTCATGAATCGTGTCAGGCTGCGCGATTCGTTACTGGTAGGCTCGAATCTCAGCCGATCAAGCTTGGTCGGTGCCAATATCATTGATGCTGATTTATCCCATGCTTGCCTGGCTCGTGCTGATATCTCCGAGTCTCGCATGGCAGGCGCGAATTTATCCGGCGCCGAGCTAAATAATATAAGGTCGATTTTCACCAATTTGACCCACTCAAATCTGAGCGGAGCAGACTTATCTGGTTCGAGCTTCCTGGCATCAGGCCTGTCCAATTCCAACATATCCAATGCGAATCTAACAGGGTGCAATCTTGAAAGCGCCTGGATCTACCAGGCCAACCTTGCTGGGGCCAGGCTGAAAGGCGCTAGGCTAATGGGATCTCAAATTAACGACTCGGATCTATCCGGCTGCGATCTGAGTGACGCGGACTTGACTGGGGCCTATCTGAATAAAGCCAATCTCACCAAAGCCGACCTGAGCCGGACAAGGCTTGTCGGCGCTGATTTTACACTTGCTAAAATCAAGAATTCATCCTTGAGCAAGACGAGCTTTCTTGGTGCCAAACTCAATTGGATAGATATGAGCGAGAGTTGGCTGCAAAGCTGCCAATTCGGAAGAGCTGAGCTGTTTGGTGCCGATCTCAGTCGGTCAAACCTGAGCGGATCCGACTTTACCAGAGCATATCTCACCAGAGCCAATCTATCCGGGTGCATATTAACTAAATGTATACTGGACTATGCTGATATGTCCTATGCGAATTTGTCGGGCGCAGATCTCAGTGGTGTCCATTTCTTGAATAATCAAATGAACTACGCTGATTTTTCAGGCGCAGATCTTCGGAATGCAACTTTCTACGCATTAAATGCAGAAGGTTGCATCTTCCGTAAAGCAGTGCTAAGTTCAGTCATAATGGACGGGATGCTCCTCAGTGGGGTGGATTTTCGCAATGCTGACATGAGGGATATTACGATCAGCAAGGCCACCCTGGAGAACATCAACCTTTCAGGTTCGGATATGCGAGGGGCTAACCTGACAACAGTGTATCTGGTGGGCGTCGATCTGAGTGGCGCCAATCTAGAAGGTGTCAAGTACGACATGATAACCCTTCCATTTATTGCAGCGTCGCGCCTCGACGGGACGAAAATGAGCCCTGATATGCAAAAAGATCTCAAAGAAGTGTCATCTGGGACGGGAATAGGATTGTGAAGATTGGTTTTCAGGTGATACTATGTCTTTCACAAGGCAAGTGGGTGCCATCTACCTCATAGCCGCACTGCTCCTTGGCATGGTAGTATCAACGGTCCCTTTATGCAGTGCTTCTACCGATTATCAGGACCTTCTGGACCTGTCCAATGCCAACGAGGATATGCGAATAAATGCTCAGGATCTGGCTTTCCTGCTTGTCACCCACAACTTTGATGCCACTCCAAAAGGCGATCATGTTGAAGTCAGAATCAATGGTTCAATCTACATGGTGACGCCTAACGCTAGCAAGGCCGGTCTGGCCGACATAGCGCTTGAATGAAAAGGTATTCAGGCATCCATTAGGACCTTGCGGCCACTTGCCCCTGCTCTTTCAGGGCTTTTGCATACCACGTCAGCTCATCCAGGAGCTTCTTAGCCTGGTCGTGCTGGGACTTTCCTTTGAGAGTGCCGCTATCATCGAAGAGCTCCTGGATTTTGGGAAAATGCACTGCTCGGGCGGTGGGAACCATGCGTAGGCCCAGGCAGACCTGCCTGAGCTGCTCGACCATGCGAGTTCCTCCCCAGGCACCGGAGGAGACACCGCAGAGCCCGACCGGCTTATGGGCATACTGGGAAAATAGCATATCCAGAAGCATCTTCAGCTCTCCAGGGTAGCCGTGGTTGTACTCGGGCGAGACTATGATGAAGCCATCGGCCCGGCTGGCTTTTTGGGAAAGCTTGCCGGCGAGGAGACTCTTTTCGGTATTGTCTGTGGCTGGCAGGCGATAGTCTCGCACGTCAATGATCTCGCTTTCTATTCCTGCTTCAATGGTCTTTTCCAGCATGAACCGGGCCGCCTTTTCCGACATGCGGCCCTCTCTGCCCGTGCCGAGGATTACAGGTATGTACATTTAGTTCGCTTACTATTCCCTATTACCTATTTAAGTCGTTGCTTGTACCTCTTTGATCGCCAACTGTATTTCAGTTAAAAGCTCCTCTGGGGCTGTCTTGCAGGGATCGCTCAGATAGAGTTCCCTGCCCGGTCCGTCAAACTCCATCCCATTTTTTATCATATACTCGTAGATATCCTTGTAAGAAAGGATGAGGGTGTCATAGCTTCCTTTGTGCACAACCGCCAGGACCCGGGCAGGAGGAAGATTTTTAACTTCCATACCTTCATCAACTTCGATCCTTCCGGTTATGGGTATGGCCACCTCGATGTCGGCATCCTTCTCCTTGTATTCCTCGTCGTGGTAAATCGCCATACACGGTCCGCTAACCTTCCCGAGATTTTTCTGGTTTACCGGCCAAAAAAGCATTCCGCACAGCTCCCCAATGAGGCGACCGATGGTTTCGCCATAGCTTCCTTTGTCCCTTTTGCTTACCACCCGTAGAGCGGGCACATCTTTGA
>JAQTXY010000086.1 GCA_028688535.1 Methanothrix sp.
ATCGGGATGAATTTCTGCATCAAGTATCCAGGATGATTGTAGATTCAGCCGATTTAATTGTATTTGAGAACCTTAATATTTCAGGCATGCTTAAGAATCACAATCTGGCAAAGCATATTCAAGATCACGCATGGGGAAAGCTAATCCAGTTCGCTCAAAGCAAAGCTGCAAAGGCTGGCAAAATGGTTGAACTGGTAGACGCGAGATATACATCTCAGAAATGCTCCCAGTGTGGCATAATGGTCCCTAAGACGCTGGCAGACCGAACCCATCTTTGCCCTAACTGTGGGCTAGAGATGGATCGAGACATCAATGCCAGCTTGAACATTCGCACCCTCGGACTGAGGGGAAGAGCCTATCAAGATCCGACCCCTACTTTGTGCAAATCATCAAAGCAAGTTAGATCGATGACGTAGGAAGCCCTGCCCCTTCAGGGGTATGGGAGGAAGTCACAAATTTGACAGACATCTGCAGAATGAGATATTCAAAGAGACTAGAATAATTGAAACCGCCCTTTGTGCCGGTTACTGAATTGAGCATATGGCAGTGATAAGAGGGCTGGCATGAATCAGCGGAAGCTGTACTAGGAGAATGGTCCAAAATATGCAATTATGTGGGAGGATGATGCAATCACATAACGCCTCAAGACTGGTGGAACTATATGCAATAGCTAAAAATGGTTGGCGCGCAAGAGATGAATTCTTCCGACATAGTGCCATTATGTTTATGGGATCTATGGTTGCATGTGTCTGTAACTATCTCTACCAGGTCTATCTTGGGCGGGCCTTAGGGCCAGACGGGTATGGGGCTTTCGGAGCACTATTCTCTATTTATTATTTAATTTATATCTTCTCGGGAACCATACAGGCAAGTAGTGCAATGTTCATTTCTAAATATAATGCAATCGGTGATTTAGGTGCTATTGGGGCAATACATCTTGGATTGATGAAACGGGCCACATTACTTGGCATTGCGGGTTTCTTTTTATTCTTAATATTTAGCTCGCAGATCGCTAATTTTCTTAATATTCAGGCCAAAGAGAGCGTAATAATTTTAGGAACTGTTGTAACTTTTTCGCTTCTATTGCCGATCTCCATGGGAACTCTACAAGGATTGCAGAAGTTTAAATCGCTCTCCTTAATTGGTGTTCTAACGTTCTTGCCGAAACTATTGCTTGGAATAACTCTTGTCAGCCTCGGCTATGGCATATCTGGAGCCATTGGTGCAGTTACTTTGGGATTGGCAATTGCGTTTCTCTCGTCGCTTATACTCTTAAAATCATACTTGAGAAATAATAAACTAAATTATAATTTTAACTTTAAAAGTTTATATTATTATTCTCTTCCTGCAGTGATTGTGATGATATGCTTAGCCGTACCATCCAACGTAGATGTAATACTCTCAAAACACTTCTTTGCAAATTTCGATGCAGGGCTCTATGCAGCTGCATCAGTTATAGGAAAGATTGTTCTGTTCTTACCCAGTTCGTTGTATGCAGTGATGTTCCCGAAAGCATCGAAGATGCATACTCTTGAGGTAACGACGAGGCATCTGCTCAACAAATGTTTAATCTATTCGGGAATCCTCTCCGGTCTAGCCGCAGGGTCATTCATAGTTTTTCCAAGGCTAATCGTCGTAATTTTTGGCGAAGATTACTTAAATGCCATCTCTATTGTAAGATTATATGTGGCCCTCATGTTCTTTGTGTCGCTTATATGGGTAATTGCTCAGTATTGCTTAGCAACAAATAATCTTCGTTATTCTTATATCCTTCTTTTTTTTACACTCGCTGAGCTAATTTCTATGGTCCTATCTCATGCCAGCCCAATAAACATAATACAGGTATTACTAGTAGTTAATTTGCTATTGCTTATTGTGAGCTATGGATATGTCATCTTGTCGGAGGAGGGATCTTTACGTATGAATTATCTGTAATAATACCTGCATATAATGAGGAGCTACGGGTTGAGGAGACTGTACGAAATTATGCTCATTTCCTCAACAGTTGTTATTCCGATATTGAAGTCTTGGTAATTACAGATGGTTGCAGTGATAGAACACCTCAAATTGTAGATGAGTTATCCAAGAAATATAAATGCATTAAGCACATCCATCCAGGCAAGAGATTAGGTAAAGGTGGGGCAGTAATCGAAGGATTTAAGGCAGCAACTGGAAAAGTAATCGGTTTTGTTGATAGCGATGGCTCTACACCTGCAGAAGATCTGCATCTCTTGCTGAATGAACTTAGTGGTTGTGATGGTGTAATTGCTTCTCGATGGCTTAGTGGATCCAACGTCATGAAGCACGAACCTCCTATGAGAATTGTAGCCAGCCGCGGCTTTAACTTCCTGATAAAACTTCTCTTCGGGTTGCCCTTCAATGATACCCAATGTGGAGCTAAATTCTTCAAGAATGAGGTTATTAAGGATATCATAACCGATCTAGGATTGACAGATTGGTCTTTTGATGTTGAGTTATTATATGTCGCTCATGAAAAGGGATATCATCTTAAGGAAGTTCCTGTTAAATGGGAATATAAAGAGGGCTCCAAATTAAATTTGCGTAAAGTATCTATCAATATGTTAATATCTATAATTGGATTCAGAATAAAAAAATCGCCGCTAGCACCATTGATACCCAACAGATTAGCTTATATATTGTATCGGAAAATGGAATAGATGTGATTCGTATTGCAACAGGTTAATGTCAGTATAGGAATCTGCGTTTATAATGAAGGAAAAAATATCGGTAAACTGCTGGGGATGCTTCTATCGCAGAAGACCAATATCGTGTGCATTTCTGAGATCTACGTCATCTCATCAGGTTCCACTGATAATACTAATAGCATTGTCAAAAATTATGCCAAAATAGATCCTCGTGTGAAATTAATTACTCAAGAAAATCGAGAAGGAAAAGCATCAGCGATAAATCTCTTCTTGGGCAATGCTTCATCCGAAGTCCTAGTGCTACAGAGCGGCGACACCCTTCCGAAAGAAGATACCATTGAAAAATTAGTAGAGCCCTTTGTAGATCCTGCGATAGGTATGACTGGGGGGCATTCCATACCAGTGAATGATAGGAAAACCTTTTTAGGATTCACTGTGCAACTTCAATGGGAGCTGCTTCATCAGCTATCTCTAGTTACACCAAGGTTTGGTGAACTCATTGCCTTCAGAAATTTGGTTAAAAATATGCCAAAGAATACCAACACTGATGAAGCTTATATTGAGCACGTAATTAACGACCACGGGTTTGAGCTTAAATACATTCCGCAAGCACTCCTCTACAATAAAGGCCCAGAAACAATTGGTGATTTTCTCAAGCAAAGGCGTCGCATCTATGCAGGACATCTGCACTTGATGAAGACTACGGGATACGAGGTATCTTCTTTAAATCTGAAAAACGTACTGATGGTGCTAAAGAATATAAATATAACTCCAAAAGAGATTATCTTTTGTTTTGGAGCAGGTTTTCTTGAAGTTCTAGGCAGAATTCTTGGAACCTATGATCTTTATATTAAAAAGACGAACCATTGTGTGTGGGATATGGTAAAAACGACAAAGGAGCTAAATAAATGAATCAAAAAGCTCAATTGATCCCCAAGATCCTTCAGTATAAATTATTCAGGGCTACTGGCTATCCCAAGATACTCCCAATAAGCCTTACCGTAAGCGTTACCTATCATTGCAATTCCCGGTGCAAGACCTGCAATGTCTGGAAGAAGAAGGTAAATGAATTCTCTGTGGATGAGTTTGATAAAACATTTTCGTCATTAGGATATAGTCCCTTTATGTTTGTCATGAGTGGGGGAGAGCCATTCTTAAGGCAAGACCTAACAGAGATCTGTCGAAGTGCCTATCTTCGATGCAAGCCGTCGATAATCACAATACCCACCAATGGCCTATTGTATAATAAAATACCAGAAATGGTGTCGGAGATTGCGAAGGCATGCCCGGATACTCAGATTGTTGTTAACCTCTCCATCGATGGAATTGAGGGCAAGCATGATGAGATCCGGGGGATTGTTGGTAATTTTGAAAAATCAATGAAAACATATGAGGGCATAAAGGCACTGGATATAGCAAATCTTGAGTTTGGCATTCATACGGTTATTTCAAAATTCAACATTAAAGAAATTGCTAATATATATAAATATTTTTTGGATTTAAATAATGATAAATCTATTAAATATATTACAGAAATAGCTGAAGAGCGTGTAGAGCTGGATACCATTGGGAGAAATATTACTCCTGCGTATGAAGACTACTCTGGGGCTGTAGATTTCTTATCGTCCGAGCTTAAGAAAGAGAAGTTTTCAGGCATATCGAAGCTAACTCAAGGATTACGATTAGAATATTACCAATTAGTAAAGAATACATTGTTGGAGAAAAAACAGATTATTCCCTGTTATGCTGGGTTCGCCTCGGCCCATATATCACCAGACGGCGATGTATGGCAGTGCTGCATAAAAGCAGACCCTCTGGGCAACCTACGCGATGTTGGTTATGACTTCTCTAAAATCTGGTTTAGCGAAAAAGCTGAGCTGGCCAGGAAGAGCGCCAAAGAGGGCAAATGTTATTGTCCCATGGCAAATGCGTCATATACGAATATGTTATGCGATCTGAGCACATCTATAAAAGTGGGAGTCAAGCAGGTAATATAATCTCATATATGACCTTGCTCTCCAGTTTTGAGAAATTCTGTTTAATCGGAATATGCCTAAAATTAGGGGTGAAAATGTTTATATGAAGATACTTGTTACTGGCGGAACAGGATTCATAGGCAGTCATTTAATTAAAAGTCTAATCGATGGCGGTAACGAAACTCGTTGCCTAGTGAGAAGAAATAGCAATGTTGATAACCTTCAAAAACTCGGGGCAGAACTGGTTTATGGAGATGTTACCGAGGCAAAATCTATTGGTGATGCTTTTGCTGGAATCGATGTAGTATATCATTTGGCGGGATTCTTAGGACGGTGGGGTATTCCAGATCAAGTTTATTGGAATACCAATGTTAAGGGCACCCAAAACATGCTTGAGAAATCATATGAGTATGATATCAAGAAGTTTATCTATTGCAGCAGTGCAGGTGTGACAGGACCTGTATCTTTAATACCACAGGACGAATTGGCACCATATAATCCTACGAACATCTATGAGCTTACAAAGGCCGAAGCTGAAAAATGTGTTCTAAATTTTTACCATGAAAAAGGCCTTCCTGCTATCGTGATTAGGCCTGAATTTATATATGGTCCTATGGATAAACATACTTTTCAATTGTTTAAAATAATTTCAAATAAAAAATTTATATTGATCGATGGGGGTAGGGCCGTCTGGCATCCCACTTATATTGATGATTTGATAAGTAGCTTTAAGCTATGTCTTACTAGTCAAAAGGCAATTGGCCAGTGTTATCTAATCGCAGGGGAGAGATATCTGACCATAAAGGAATTTTCGAGCAAAATAGCTAAAGCTCTGAATGTCCCGGATACAAAAATAGCTATCCCAAAGAACATGGCCTTATTATTAGCTACTGGTATAGAAAAGTTGGGCGAAATTTTAAACTTTGATCCACCATTAAGTAGATCGCGAGTGAAGACGTTCTGTGGAAATAGGGCATTTGACACTGCAAAAGCAAGAAAGGATCTGGGTTATGTACCTACTGTAACTATTGACGAAGGAATTCAAAGAACAGCAAATTGGTACAAGCAAAATGGATGGCTGTAAATATGTTCAAAATGAATGAGAATCATGAAGAGATTAATTTGATTGGAACTTCGATCCGCCCTAATATGGAAACATTCTATCGCTTTGCACTGATGAGTGGGGAAGGCATTGGAACTGCCTATGAATATTTTGTCAAATGGGGCCTATTAAAGAATGTCATCGATTCTGCAAAAGACCCGAAGCATATCTTTATTTGGGGCTTACCTGAAAAGTATGGCCTAGGTTTGGATTTTGTTCTATTGGCAATGATATATCGTTCTAGTATTACAATTGTAGATGAACGACATGCTATAATAGACAAATTCAAGATAATATCGGATAAGATCGGTCATAGACCTCAAATAGATATATCTCGAATAGAGAATTTATCCCAACTAGATGCCAAAAGCTTTCTAGAAAAAAATCATGGAGAAAAATATGATCTGTTATTATCCTGCGAAGTTCTTCAAAGATTATCTGAAGGGGATCGGGCTAATTATTTCAACCAGATCGGTAAAATTGCTAAAGTGTCTGCGATATTTGTTCCAAATAAGGATAACGTAGCGCATGCCAAGCTTAGTGGCCTTAATACTGTGAGTCTTTGTGAATTGCAGTCATATTGTAGTCAAACAAGTAATGATATACTAAAATCCGGATATGTTGATATGCCGCCATTTCCGCCCGGATTGAGAAGATCGGAGGATGCAAAGAATAAAGCATTGGATAGCCGAGTGGAGCGCTTTTTGATGAGAATATTGGAAAAATGGGAATTGATTGAGAAGATAACGCCCTTTAAGATCAAAGCGCACTTGTCGCATATTGTATATGTATTTACAGAAAGCTATATATAAAACTTGTAAATGGATATTTAAAGTTATATATAGCTAAGTTAAAACCTTTCGGAGGATATCTATGAAAGAGACAGATATTAAAGCCAAGCTTCCTGTTAGGGTATATACAGACCATCTTATTGATAAAATCTTTGATAAATATGAAATTAAGAGCCCGTTCCTCGAAATTGGCTGTGGTACAGGCGATTTTTTAAATAAATTAGAAAAAAGGAATTTAAAGGGATTAGGAATCGATTACAGCAAAGAAGCAGTTGAAATATCTCGATCTAAGTTAAAAAGTCAGAACGTAAAGGTAGAAATAGCTGATTTCTTAACCTTAAAAACACAAAAATTTAATTCAATCTTTTGCTTTGAAGTCATCGAGCATATTGTAGAAGATATTGCCTTTTTGGATCATATCAATATGTTTCTAGAAACAGAGGGGCTACTCATTTTAACGACGCCTGCAAAACCAGAACAATTCTCCAAAGAGGATCTTTATTATGGCCATCAGAGACGATACACTAAGCGCGATTTAAATGATAAGCTTAATATCGCTGGTTTCTCGACTTTAGAATTCTGGAGTTTTAGTTATCTCCCATATTTATTCAAGCCTCTTATAGATCGGGACCAGTCAACCAGTAAATATAATGATATGGGCGAGAGAACAAAAAATAGCTCTTTTCAATATCATCCTGCCGTCGAAAAATATGTTAATCTATTGTATCCAATCTTCTCAAAAATATATTTTATATTCAATATACAGGATCTCTTTTTAAATAGGGATTATGGGTTGCATTATCTTGTTGTGGCAAGGAAAAAGAGATGATATTAGGTTCATTGTCCGCGAACGCTCTTAAGTACATGACCAGAAAGCTTAAGAATATGGTGCGTGGCAGTAAAACCCTAAGATTTCGCCAAAGATGAGCGGAAAATTGTGCCGGTGATAAACGAGATCTTGACTGCGCTGCTAGGCCAGGAA
>JAQTXY010000087.1 GCA_028688535.1 Methanothrix sp.
TCTACGATGAAGTCCACATAGCCATTGCCGTGCACTGCAGCGGTATCGCACCCTTTGAAGTCTGTTGTCGTGCCATAGCAGTAGGTATCTTGATGATAGAAGATGATCCCGAATACAGGGGAAAGCACCTTTTCGCGCGACTTATAGAATATCCTGACCTTGAGAGAATCTCCAAAAACGAAGTTATTGTTCTCTTTGCCTTTCTTGTCTATGAACTTCAAGCCGGTGATCTCTATCTTCCTGTTGCCCCACCTCGGCTTGTTCTCTTCAACTGCCTGGACGTCTGTGATCTCTTTTTCTTTTGATTTATAGATATATTCATCAATTGCCTGGTTCGTGTCGCAAAAGAACTCCTGTTTTCCATCCCTCAGGAGCATGGTTTTATCGCAGAACCTTCTCACCGCCGCCAGATCGTGAGATACAAAGAGAATCGTCACCCCTTCTCTTTTATATTTATTGAAGACATCAAAACACTTCTGTTGAAACTCCATGTCTCCTACAGCCAGAACCTCGTCCACGAGCAGGATGTCAGGATCAGTCTGGATTGCAGTAGAGAAGGCTAACCTCACCTGCATTCCGGAAGAGAGATTCTTCAGTTTGGTGTCCTCGAACTTGCGAAGACCTGCGAAATCTATCACCTCATCTGTTCTATCTTTGATCTCTTTCCTGGATAGTCCCATCACTGTGGCATACACACCCACATTCTCCAACACGGTGAGGTCTGACTGGAAGCCTATGCCCAGCTCCAAGAATGGCGTCATCTTTCCCCTCGCATGGACCGTCCCCTTGCTGGGCCGGAGGATATTGGCTATGATCTTGAGCAGTGTGCTCTTGCCGGAACCGTTATCCCCTATGATACCCACACATTCGCCCTTATCCACCTCGAAGCTTACATCTTTCAATACTGTGAATGTCTCGAATTGCCTGGGCTTCATCATACCTACAAGATTCTCGAAGAGCGTAGTTCTCTTCTCGTGAGGTATCTTGAAAGTCTTCCAAAGGTGCTCCACCTGCACAGCAGTCATATTGCCTCCGCAAACTTTGGTTCCAGTCGGTCGAAGATGAAGTAGCCTAGCAAGAGCACTAAAAGAGCGGACACGGCAATATAAGCCATATTCGCCGGCTCAGGAGAGATCCCGTACAGGGTGCTGTCTCTCATCATAGTAATTATCTGGGCCAAGGGATTGAGCATTACTATCCAACGCACATTTTCTGGAAATATAGTTATGGGATATAAGATTGGCGTGGCAAAGAATCCCACCTGGACTACTAATCGCCAGATAAATTGTACATCTCTGAAGTAAACGTTGAGGGCTGATAAGGCCATCGATAGCCCCAATATTATCAGAAACTCGAATATAAATAGGATCGGAAAGTATGTTACGGTCCATCCAGGCAGTACTCTGAAGATCACCATGAATACTATGAACACTACGAACTCCAGCGCTGTCATCATCAGCGCCGTAATACAGGTGGATATCACGAGAATATCCCGAGGGAAGTAGACCTTTTGCACCAAGCTGGGCTTTCCAACGATCCCCCATATGCTCATGGATGTTCCCCGATCAAGGAAGTTCCAAAGGACGATCCCCAGCAGCAGAAATAGCTGGTAATGCTCCACCTGGATGCGCATAAGGTTGCTGAAGACCACGTAGAGGACGACGAGCATGAGCAACGGCTCCAAGAGGGACCAGAAGAAACCCAGAGCAGAGCTTTTATAGCGCAGCTTGAAGTCGCTCCAGGCCAGCCTTAGAATCAGATCGCGGTACCTGTAAAGCTCATGAATGTGATTTGTGGTCAGCAACTTGTACACCTGAGATGGCTAATCTTTAGCCTGCTAGGTGATAATAAACCTTTGCACTGTGAATTAACCTTTAATATTAATAGCGCAGATCATATCTTTAGATGAAACTCAAGATCGTGATCCATGGTCCTAAGATCCACAATGTAGGATATCGCTATTTCCTGCTTAGCAATGCCGATAATCTTGGCCTAAAGGGTTTCTCGGCGCGAAATATGAAAGCGAATGGCGAGCAGGCAGTGCAAATCCTTGTGGAGGGAGATGATGACCAGGTCAATGAGTTCAGGGAAATCGCAAAAACCCAGCAGCCAAAAGCCGCACAGGTCGCCGAGGTAGCCTTTGAGGATTATCAGGATCGCGTAGAAAGCCTCTCCAAATTTTCTTTCCGATTTCAGTCTCTGCAGGTCAGCAAGGGCATTGAATCAATTCTGAGGATAGAGAAGCTGCAGGAGACCATGCTAGAGAAACAGGATCAGATGCTTGGTAAGCAGGATCAAATGCTCGATAAGCAGGATCAAATGCTCGATAAGCTGGAGAATGTTCGACTAGATATTGTCGATGAAATCCGAACCTCTTCAGAATCCCTCATTTCGGAAATGAAGAACGCAGGGAAACGGAATGCGGTGGATTTGCGAGATTCACATACCGACCTGAAGTCTTATCTCGATGAGAAATTGGGCAAGATTGAGGTGGATATTTCTCGCATCAAAGCCAGAATCGGCATGTGAATATCTATATTTTATTAAGAATAATTACCTATCCATTCTCTTTCGGATCTTTTCCAGGAATATAGACGTATCGAAATCAGCTGCCCGTCTCCGGCACGCTTCCTTATACTTCTGCGGCTCTTTGGAGATCTCTTTGATCGCTCTCACCAGCTCGTCCCGGTTCGCTTCCACCAGCATCCCCGTCTTACCCTGCACCACCGTCTCCTTAAAACCGCCATCATTCACAGCAACCACAGGTTTGCCGCTGGCCATAGCCTCCAGGGGTGTCAGTCCAAAGTCCTCGTCCACGGCAGTGCATATCAGTCCCTTGCATCGGGCGTACAGGTCTATCAGTTCCTCTTCCGATATCGTGCCCCGCATCTCCACATTTTCCGGTATATCCTTTACGAGTTTCTGGTAGTAATCGGCTGCATGGTCTCCCAATGCATATCCTCCTACAATGATCAATTTCTGCTCAGGCAGACTTCTAAAAACATCAAACTGCAGCTCTAGCCTCTTCTCTGGATATATGCGATTGACGGAGAGCCAAAAATCGCCATATTCTATGAACCTGAACCTGCTGGCGTCAACAGGTGGATTAATCACTGTGCAGGATCTATCATAGGCCTTTCTGATCCTCTGCTCAACATTTCGGCTATTGGCAATAATTCTCTGCAGATCGCCAATGGATCTCCTGTCAAACCAGGTGTGACATGCTATCCATGATGATGCAGCAAGCTTTCGCAGATCACTAGTCTGGCGGGCGATCATTTTCTCTCTCTGGTCATAGAAAGCTCTTACTGGCGTGTGACAGTACCACATATTTGGCTTGTGTTTCCTGGCAGCATAATGGGCCCAATTGCCTGAGAATATAAAAAAACCATAATCCTTCGAGAAGTCGCACCGAGAGAACATCAGCGACGCACTTATTTGTTTCAGTGGAGGATATTTTATCGTCTTTCCCAGGCTTATGACCTTGACATCCTCGTAGCCGAGTTTACCGAGTGAATCGCGATCAATATCTGTGGTTATGACATCCGCCTTAAGTCCGCGAGCGAGCATTAATACAACTCGCTCTCCTCCTCCAATCGATCCTATATAGTCGTGAAATATCGCGATTTTGCTCTTCAATATGATCCCTTGCGTTCCCTCTCATCCAGATTATGGTCAAGCTGATGACATCGTCCACGTGGCTTCCAATCGCGAAAAGCGTTGACATTTCCTATGGTTATAGCTTTCTGCTCCCTCGTGGTAGAACGCCCGGGTGATTAAGGTCTTGATGCCATAAGGAGACACAGGTCGGAGAGGATTGGTCTTGGCGATGGGCATTGATGCGGATGGCCTCCAGGAGATTCGATGTACCCCAGCAGTTACAGAGCATGGTCTCATTGGGGTCTTCGAAAGATCGAGGCACAAACGATTGGGCTGCCAGCAACATGTTATGCGGCACTTTGCCATCTGCCCGGCGGCGCAGCAGGCCAAAGACGTTTGCGCCTTCTTCTACCAGCCATTTGGCCTTTCGCGACCCGACGAACCCGCTAATTTCTGTAATCAAAATATTTTTATCCAATAAATCCAAGGATCCCACCACCTCAATGTCCAAAATCTCTTCAGTTTAGCTGAAGGTGAAGGCCATTTCACCTGTGCATTTCGTCCAGAACCTTTACATATTCGCCTGCTTTCAAGAGTTCCTCAACTAGCTTGACTTTGTCACATATTACTATTTAAAGTCTTTATATACAGAATTCCATATGATTTAATAGAAAAAATAAAATGTTAGTAATTATTAATAGGTTACTCCACCAAAGGGTGATGGTGGGGACGTTCTTTAATCTCAAAAGGAAATATCTTTATGCATCAAAATCAATATTTAGACTGAAAGCAATGAATTTCAACAATGCCTTTGTAGCCCGAACACGAGATAGCAGCGGAATAGCTCGAAAATATATCCAAGGGCTGCTGCTAAATCGAGATCGAGGCAATTGCAGCAGATTCACAAAGAAGGTTCGAAAGAGCTCAAATCAATCGTTGCAGCATTTTATAACACATTCACCATGGAACGAACGAATTGTAATCGATAGAATCCAGAAGATGGTTGGCAAAATGATTGGCGATTCTGTTGAGGGCTCTCTCCATATTGATGAAACCGAATTTCCAAAACAAGGGATTTCATCTGTTGGTGTACAAAGACAATATTGCGGTCGATTGGGTAAAGTTGATAATTGCCAGGTCGGAGTAGTTCTCGGATACGCTCATAAAAATCAAAGGATATTGATAGATGGGCAGCTTTATCTTCCGGAAGAATAGGCAAAAAATAAAGTGCTTCGGAACAAATGCAAAGATTCGAAAGACGTTCGATTCAGGACCAAAGCCCAGATCGGACTTGACATGATTTTGAATGCTCGCAAGAATGGAGTTCCTTTGGCTGGATTGGAATGGATTGCTTTTACGGCGAGCAGCCTTGGCTTAGGGAAAAGCTTGATTCAGAGGGTTTGATTTTTATCGCAGATATTCCCCGAGATACAAGAGTATGGCTCAGCAGGCCGAAGACCGGGATTCCTGAAAGAGATGGAAAACAGGGACGCCGTCCTATTCGCGAAAGAGTTCTCAATGGCGAACCTGTAAGAATTGTGGCTGTTTTCGCCAACTCAATTTTGACCCGCCTATTTAAGGAAACGCCAATTCGTTTTTGATCCACCCTAAGAAGGAAAGTCTTCCCTCTCCAAGTATTTCGAGAGGTGGGCATTAGGGTGAAATTGATGGCAGATATAAGCAGAATCGTTGATCTCTACGATCTTTATAAATCCTATAGACGAGTAGCCCGCGAACTCAAGATCTCCCGAAACACTGTAAAGAAGTATGTCCTCAGGGTCAAGGAAGTACAAGATGGCTTAGCTGTGGAGATCCTTCCCAAAAACCGAGGAATCATTCAGCCGTCGCGAGTCCTCACAGAACCTATTCGGCAGAAGATCCATGAGCATCTTGAAGCAAATTTGAACCGCCCCAAGAAGCAACGCATCACAGCCAAACGAATTTGGGAACTTCTCATCGAAGAGGGTTTTAAGATCAGCTATTCCAGCGTTAAAAATGAAGTCGCTCGCTGGAAACGCACCAATGCACCACGAGAGGTATTCATATTGCAGGAGCCTCGTGTTGGTCAGCGTGCTGAATTCGACTGGGGCGAGGTTACACTCAACATTGGCGGAACGTGGCAGAAACTTAACCTTGCAGTCTTCGTCCTGCCCTATTCACTCTATCGATTTGCTCGCCTCTATCATAGATCGACGCATCTGGAGGTTGTTCAGGCTCACATTGATTTCTTCCGTGAGATCGACTCAGTTCCAGAATCTATCTTCTATGACAGAATGGCTACAGTATATGATTCTCAAAAAGGGCAGTTCAATGATAAGTTTCTAGAGCTATCCATGCACTTCGGTTTTCACCCTTGCGTCTGCAATCCCGCTTCGCCTAACGAGAAGGGTACAGACGAAGAGAGTGTGGGCTATGTCAGACGAACCACATTCGGCGAAAGAAGCATGTTTGCATCACTCGAAGAGGCTACGCAGTGGCTCAAGACCAGACTTGGCGAGATTAACACACATCCGGTTTATCGTCGTTTGGAAGTGCCGGTCCAGGGACTTGATCAGGAGCGAGCTTCGATGCATCCATTGCCAACACTGGAATATGAGAACTATGAACTGAAACGTGCCACTATATCCCGATATTCGCTGGTAAAATATGACGGGAACTACTACTCGATCCCAGATACATATCGTCCCAGATATATTACTTTGAAGGTACTCGTCGACCGGATCGAATTTCTTGATGGAAACACAATCATTGCATCACATCGAAGGATAACCGGGAAGCAGAAGTACTCTCTGGATATCACTCATTACATTAAGACATTTCATCGGAAACCTGGTGCGCTGGCAAATTCCAAGGTTCTGTCTCAGGCAGATGAACTCATTCAGAACATGTTTAACTATTATTATCGAGATGATCCTAAGAAATTTTTGCCGATTCTTGATCTGATGAAAGAGACATCGCCTGAGGCACTCTCCTCGACTCTTGCCATTCTAAACAAGCAGAATATCCATCCAACATGCGACAGCATACGCTTCTTCCTTCATCAGACGGATGTTCCCATGGTCGAGCCTTTAGCATTCAAAGAAGGTTTCGAAGTATTGGAGCCAGACCTTACGGTTTTTGATCATTTTATGGAGGGATAAGCTGTGGACCTGGATCTTGAAGACCTATGCAAGCAATTGAGATTGGGCGGAGTCTACAGATATGTCCAAGAATACTCGCCAGATAATGAGGACCTACAGGAATTCCTGATATCAGCGCTTCAGGCAGAACTTGATAAAAGACGGATGAATCGACAGATGAGATCGCTAAGGTTCGCGGGATTTCCCACAAAGAAGAGGTTTGAGGACCTGATACGGGATGATCTGCCGCAAGATGGTCGAGAAGCTATCCCTGCATTGAAAGAACTTGATTTCCTCAAGGAGCGTAGAAATATCATTCTCATTGGCAATTCTGGAACAGGCAAGACTCATTTGGCAATCGCTGTAGGAATTCGGGCTTGTGAGGAAAATTATCGAGTTGCATTTCGCACGGCAGCCGGTTTGATAAATGAGATGGTTGAGGCAAGAAACGAAAATCGGCTCTCTGTTTATATTAAGCAGTTTAGAAAAATTGATCTTCTCATAATTGATGAGCTCGGATATGTTACTTTTGATCTCACTGCTGCTGAGTTGCTCTTTCAGTTGCTTGCCACGAGATACGAGACTATGAGTACTATCATCACATCGAACCTGTCATTTTCCGATTGGGTGAAGGTGTTTCATGATCGAACTCTAACAGCGGCAATTCTTGATAGGATTACCCATCATGCATTGATATTGAACATGAACGGAAAGAGCTTCAGACGAAGGTAGCGAGACGTGAACTTTATACC